>DAIOHI010000252.1:0-4353 GCA_036744815.1 Paludibacteraceae bacterium | reverse complement strand
ACTGCCTTTTAGGCAGAACAGAGAGTTATTGTTTAGTCTTTTAGGCTAAAATGCAAAAACTGACGAAAATTATGCGGAAAGTCCCTGCGCGACATTGACCGTTAACCACTAAATTTAATGTATCTTTGCGTGCTAATCATACAAAACGAAGAATATATGTCAGTACACACGGAAAACATACGGAAAGTTACTACGCAGCGTTTGATGGAAATGAAGCAGCGCGGCGAAAAAATAAGTATGCTTACGGCATACGATTTCACTATGGCGCGCATTGTCGATCAGGCTGGAATCGACGTGATTTTAGTCGGCGATTCGGCAGCCAATGTCATGTGCGGACACGCCACCACATTGCCCATTACCTTGGATCAAATGATTTTCATGGCGCAATCCGTGGTTCGTGGAGCACAACGCGCGATGATTGCCGTTGATATGCCCTTCGGATCTTATCAGGGCAATCCGATGGAAGCAGTTGCTTCCGCCATCCGCATTATGAAAGAAAGCAACGCCGACTGTGTAAAAATGGAAGGCGGCGAAGAAATATTGGAGTCGGTTCAACGTATTTTGAGCGCCGGCATTCCCATTATCGGGCATTTGGGGCTGATGCCGCAATCCATCAATAAGTACGGTTCATTCGCGCTGAGGGCAAAAGAAAATGCCGAGGCGGATAAACTTCTGAGCGATGCACGTTTGCTCGAAAAAGCAGGTTGCTGCGCTATTGTGCTCGAAAAGATTCCCGCGGAATTGGCTGCTCGTGTAGCTTCGGAACTAAGCATTCCGATTATAGGCATCGGAGCCGGAGGAGCTGTGGATGGACAGGTGCTTGTTGTTCACGACATGCTTGGGATGTCGCAGGATTTCGCGCCTAAATTCTTGCGTCGCTATGCCGATATGCAATCCGTAATGAACGAAGCTGTGGAGCAATACATTTCCGACGTTAAATCGGGCGATTTCCCTAACGAAAAGGAACAGTATTAGTCAGATTACAGTTTATAGAGTTTATACATGAACTTTAAATTTTGAGCTATTCAACGTTTTCTGTTTTTTTCGTAACTTTGTTCCGTTTTCAGAGAATTTAGGTCTTTCAAGTGTAAGATTAAAACTCGGAACTAAAAACTTCAAACTAAAAACTGTTATTTATGCAGCCGAATATCATCAGATCTGCCATGTCCTACGGATTGATCATGGGTCTTTTGTTTTCTATTAATTTTCTTCTTAATGTTTCAGGAAACAATGTTCTTTTTTCTTTATTGGGCTATGCCGTTACGATTGTCATAATTGTTGCGGCGTATAAAATGGCTATTCATTTCCGCGACAACGATTGCGAAGGATATATTTCCTATGGCAAATCATTCTCGCTGATATTGCTGATGTTCTTCTTCGGAGCCATTATTTCAGCTCTTACTAAATACGTTTACTGTCAATTTATCAATCCCGAATATTTGGAAAATGTAATGCAGCAAAGCATACAGATGCTCGAATCGATGAATTTTCCGATGGTTGATGAAATGTATGAAAACATGGAAAGCTTAATGAATCCCTTTTCGTTTGCAACACAATATATTTGGATAAATGTTCTTTTAGGTGCCATAACCGGAGTTGTGATGGCAACTTTTGTAAAAAAAGAAAAAGGATTGTTTGACGAATAACTTATTAGTTTATAGTGCTAAGTTTACAGTTGTGGAAGAATGAGTAAAGGAGGGTATAGCGATTTTAAAGATTTGATAGCTTATCAAAAAGCTTTTGAGCAAGCATGCAAATTATTTGAACTTTCGTTGTCTTTTCCGAAAGAAGAACTTTATTCGCTAACAGACCAAATGCGGAGAGCATCACGTTCTGTTTGTGCTAATTTAGCAGAGGCATATAGAAAACGAACTTATTTAAAACATTACCAGCTAAAGATAACAGATTGTTTAAGCGAAAATAGTGAAACATTAGTATGGTTGGATTTTTCTAAGCATCACAATTATATCGAAAATTCTACTTATGAAAAATGTTTCAAATTAAATGAAGAAATAACAAAATTATTATTATACATGTATAATAATCCCACTAAATTCGGGGTTACAGAACTATAAACTACATACTATAAACTATATTTATGGATATATCAATAGTTGTTCCGCTATATAATGAAGAGGAGTCGCTTCTTCCGCTTTACGAGTGGATTGAGCGTGTGATGAAGGATAATAAATTTACTTTCGAAGTAATTTTCATAAGCGATGGAAGTACAGATTCGTCGTGGAAGATTATCGAAACTTTAAAAGAACAGCATCCGGAACAAGTAAAGGGAATAAAATTTCGGAATAATTATGGGAAATCGCCTGCGCTTTACTGTGGTTTTCAGGCTGCAAAAGGAGATGTTGTTATCACAATGGATGCCGACTTGCAGGATAGTCCCGACGAAATTCCGGCTTTGTATTCGATGATCGTGAACGACGGTTACGATTTGGTTTCGGGATGGAAGAAAAAACGTTACGACTCGAAACTGACAAAAAATCTACCATCAAAACTATATAATGCCACTGCGCGCAAAGTTACGGGTTTGAAGCTTCACGATATGAATTGCGGACTGAAAGCTTATCGTAACGAAGTGGTAAAAAGCATTGAAGTTTATGGAGAAACACATCGATATATTCCTTATCTGGCAAAAAATGCCGGATTTACCAAAATCGGTGAAAAAGTAGTGGAGCATAGAAAACGACAATTTGGAGAAACAAAATTCGGTCTTGATCGTTTCGTGAATGGTTATTTGGATTTGATTACGCTTTGGTTTCTGGCTAAATTCGGCAAAAAGCCGATGCACTTTTTCGGACTTTGGGGCAGTCTTATGTTTCTGCTTGGTCTTGTGGCGGTTTGCGCGGTTGGATTTAGCAAATTGATCGCTTTATATACAGGAGTTCACGCTCCTTTGGTCACGAGCAATCCTTATTTCTATCTAGCTCTGACAGCTATGCTGCTCGGAACGCAGTTGTTCCTGGCTGGTTTTGTCGCTGAGTTGATTTCGCGCAATTCTTCCGAAAGGAATAATTACTCGATAGAAAAAGAGATATAAAGTTTAGAAATATGGAAAATGTTTTTTACATAAGCATTCCTGCGTTGCTCGTTCTTATTACAGCTTATTTGCTAATAAATAAGCTGTTGAAAAACGAAGAAAAGCGACGGAACTTCGAATTGCGCAAAAATAATCAGTCGCAAATAACGCCTATTCGCTTACGAGCTTACGAGCGTTTGGCTTTACTTTTGGAGCGAACAAGTCCAAATACTCTTGTGCTGAATGCAACAAAACCGGAAATGACAGCCTTAGATCTGCAACGCGAATTATTGGCATCGCTTCGTCAGGAATTCGGACACAATGTGTCTCAGCAAATTTATGTCAGCAGCGAACTTTGGGGAGCTATCAAATCAGTTCAGGAAAGTTTGTTGCGATTGGTAAATATGTGTGCGGCAAAATGTCCGCCCGATGCAAAAGCAAGCGTTTTAGCCGAGATGATCATACAGGTTTATTCTTCGTCTGAACAGCCTCCGGCAGAAACTGCACTCGAATTATTAAAAAAAGAGGTCAGAACACTTATTTAGTTTTTATTGTTCTATATCACAGATGAAATATAAAAAATCCCTTTTATTCGCAATAAGTTTATTGTTCTTCTCGCTAGCATTTTTATCTTGCGATACTGACGACAATTGCCGTAAGGAGCGCTTTGTGTCGGTATCTGTCGATTTTAAAAAAGCTGTTATTGATAGTTTAGGCATCCAAACTCTTTCGACCTTTTCCGTTGACAGTGTCGATTTATGGGGGATTGATAACGATTCTCTTATTCTTAATAATCAAAAACGAAGCTCTTCTGCCAAGTTGTATTTGAATAAATTTGAAGAAGAATCTCGCTTTCATATATCGTTTAACGACACGATTGATACAATCACAATACGACACCGAAATACGGAGGAATTTCTTTCTTTCCAATGCGGTTGTGTTGTAACACACGTAATCGATACAGTGCTGATAACCGGACATTTTATCGATTCCATCGCTGTTAAAAATAATGAAGTAAATACCCTGACGAATAATGCAACGAACTTTGAGCTATATCGCCATTATAATCGTTATTCTGGCAAATAACCTTTCTGTTTTTGCAGAAGAACAGGATGAAAAAGTGGATTCGATTCCTCTTTGGAATGGATTCCGAGTGGAGTTGGATATAGCTTCTCCTTTATTTAGCGCAATGGGTATGAGTGAATCTTACAACACTGAAGGGGGAATTTATTTTAATCTGAAACGCAAATATTTTCCACTTTTCGAGATGGGAGTGGCGGGATTGAACAACAAAATATCACCGGAAGCTGCTGTTTTTAGCA
>DAIOHI010000251.1:0-4364 GCA_036744815.1 Paludibacteraceae bacterium | reverse complement strand
GCTTTGCTTATAGCGACGGCTAATTTTTGCTGTCCTTCTTTCGAATTCAAATATTTTTCTTCTTCCTTATTGGAAATAAATCCAAGTTCAATCAGGACGCTCGGTGCCGCAGTTCGATGAAGCACCCAAAATCCGGCTTGCCGCACTCCCCTATCGTAACGCTTGCAATAATTTTTAAACTGATCCTGAATAAAAGTGGCTAATTCCAAACTTTGATCGATGTATTTGTCCTGCATAAATTCGAACATAATGTACGAATCGACCGAAGATGGATCGAAGCCTTTATATTTTGTTTTATAGTCTTCTTCGAGTAAAATCACAGAGTTTTCGCGCATTGCTACAGCTAAGTTTGCCTGCGTTTTAGCCAAACCGAGTGTAAAGGTTTCAACTCCGTAAGCTGCCTTGCTTTTGGCTGAATTGGTATGGATGGAAATAAAAAAATCAGCTTTTTTATCGTTAGCGAAATCAGCTCGCTCCTGAAGAGTAAGATATTTATCTGTTTTGCGCGTATAATGTATTTTTACATTCTTATTATGTTCTTTCTCTATAAGTTCGCCAACTTTCAAAGCCACAGCCAAATTGATGTCTTTTTCCTTAGCTACACTTCCCATAGCTCCTGGATCGTGCCCTCCATGCCCTGCGTCGATAACTACAACAAAAGCTGTTCCTTGAGCTGAAATCCGAAACACAAAGACGATCATCACAAGAAATACGATAACTGTAAACCTGCACTTACGCTCCATAAAAACAATATTAAAATTATCTTGTCTGTTATAGATTGCAAAATTAATCTTTTTATCCTGTTTATCAATTGTTGATAAGCCCTAAATTATCAAATTAATCATAAAAAATAGGCACAAGTCCAAGCTAGAAGTTTTTTTTGATTAATTTTGTGTCCTAATTTTTAGATAAGAATTCCTTCGGATGCGATTTTGTAACCGTTTAAATATCCGCTTAAAAATTTCCATATTCATTCTATTGTTATGGGGATTTATTCCCATACAGATGCTTTCGCAGCAACCATCGGCAGCTACGCCAATTGTTGCAGACTCGTTGCATCACAGCGAAAATAAAACCATTTCGGATAGTATTGCCGCCGTTTCGGATAGTATTGCTGCTGATACGACAAGCATTCCGCCAACAAAAAAAGAAAAAATCGATGCGGAAATTCAATATTCTGCTCAGGATTCGATGGTGCTTTTTGGCAATGGAACCGGATATTTGTTCGGACAAGGTGATGTTACTTATAAAAAAATCAATCTGAAAGCCGACTTCATAAAAGTAAAAATGGACAGCAGCATTATTTATGCTCGAGGTCGCTTGGATAGTATCGGAGCTTTGGTTGGCAACCCTGTTTTCAAGGAAAGTGAATCGGAATATTCGTCGAAGGAAATGACTTATAATCTCGAAACAAAAAAAGCCTATATCCGACAAGGAGTAACTCAGCAAGGCGAAGGTTACATCATCAGCGAGCAAACCAAGAAGAACGAAGCCGACATTCTTACCATTAAAGGAGCTAAATATACCACTTGCGACGACCACGATCATCCGCACTTTTATCTGAGCCTATCGAAAGGGAAAATGCAACCCGGAAATTATGTTGTTTCCGGACCGGCTCATTTGGTTATAGCTGATGTTCCTCTGCCTCTTATTGTTCCTTTCGGATTTTTCCCTTTTACAAGCCAGTATTCTTCCGGAATTTTAATGCCAAGCTATGCTGACGATCTTTCTCGCGGATTCGGATTGTTGAACGGTGGATATTATTTTGCCATCAGCGACTATGTGGATTTCGAACTTCGAAGCGAAATTTACACGAAAGGTACATGGGCTTTGAGCGGAACGTCATCTTATATTAAACGATATAAATTTCGAGGAAGTTTCTCGGCAAGCTATCGTGAGGATATTACGGGAGAAAAAGATATGCCCGATTATTCTAAAGCTAAAAACTTAAATATCCGTTGGAATCACTCTCAGGATGCGAAGGCAAATCCATATTCCACTTTATCCGCAGGAGTGAATTTTGCAACCAGCGGATACAATCAAAGTAATATAAACAGTTATTATCGACCAGAACTAAACTCTGCAAATACAACAAGTTCGAGTATCGCTTACACCAAAAGATTCCCAACTATTCCGGCTTTAAGTATAGCGACAAACTTGATGGTTTCTCAGCGTACCAAAGACTCGACCATAAGCTTGACGCTGCCTGACTTAAGCATCGGATACAGCAGTACAAAGCCTTTTAAACGTAAAAATCCGATTGGTAACGAACGCTGGTATGAGAAAATAACAACCTCTTATTCCGGTTCTTTTTCCAACTCCATTACGACAAAAGAAAATCAATTGATGTCATCCTCTTTCGCACGCGATTGGAAAAATAACATTCGACATTTCATACCTGTCAATGCTACTTTTAACCTGTTCAATAATATTAATATTACTCCAAATATCAGCTACGAGGAAAAATGGTATCTGCGCTCATTTAAAAAATCATGGGATAAAACGACCCAAAAAGAGATAACAGACACTTTGAATGGCTTTAATAGAGCCTACCAATTTAATGGAGGCGTATCTGCATCAACCAAAATATACGGATTTTTCACTCCGCTGATAGGGCAAAAATACGTTGAACAAATACGTCACGTATTAACTCCCACTATAAGCTTCAATTATCATCCCGACTTTGGCGATCCGATGTGGAACAATTACTATTCTTATTTGAAAGAAACAACTGACCCAAACAATCCGGGAATGTATCTTGAAGAAGAAGTATTTTACTCGCGCGTTGGTGAGTCATTTCCAAGCAGAGGAGAATCAAAAAGTCTCAGTTTTTCATTGGGAAACAACTTGGAAATGAAAGTTCCGAACCGCAATGACACAACAGGAAAAAATCCTTCAAAGAAAATCAGTCTCATTGATAATCTTTCTATTAGCAACGGATATAATTTCGCAGCCGATTCGATGAAACTATCAACCTTTAAAGTTGTTTTGCGTCTTAAAATAGGAAAGAAAACTTTCAGTTTAAACGGTGATTTCGATCCCTATATATATGCTGTAGACAAAAAGAAAAACTCAAAAGGAGAAGAAATTCTGACTCCTGTCAGAATAGATGAATACTGTTGGAATCACGGTAGACTCCCCATATTTGGAGGAATGGGGCAATCTTTCAGTCATACATTCAACAACGATAGCTTTAAAAAACTATTCAACAAAGACAAAAAGAATGATTCGAACGCAACAAATGAAGAAGATACGCCCTCGGATGAAAACGCTGAAGATCCTTCAGGCATAAATAATAAAACATCTCAAGATAAACAAAATCAGCAAAAAGGAGAAATTGATAACGATGGATACGAAAAGACAAATATCCCGTGGAGTATTAGTATAAATTACAACGTCAATTATCGCCCTACCAAGGACTTTGATTACGATAAACTACGATATAAAATGGGATTTACTCACTTTTTCGGAGCTAATTTCAACATCTCTTTAGGCAACAATTGGTCGGCAAGCAGCAGTGTCAACTACGACTTTCAAGCAAAACAATTCTCTTATACAAGCGTTAATGTAAAAAGAAACTTGCACTGTTGGAGTATGTCCGCTACCTTTGTGCCTTTTGGAAGATATAAATCCTACAATTTCCATATTGGTGTAAATTCCAGTATGCTTGCCGACTTGAAGTACGACAAGCAAACAAGGACGCAACAACAAACACTTAACTGGTATTAATTTGTATTTAGTACAAGCTTTAACAAAAAACAAAGAACAAGCAGCGCATTAATTGCGTTATACACGATAAACAATTATTATTTCAACAAATATAGACTAACAAAAAATGAAAGTATCAGCAAATAAATCAGTTGCAGCCGAATACGAATTATTCGTCGATGGAGAAAAAGAAGGCGAATTAGAATTAATGGAAAGAGCCACACGCGAAACTCCTCTAAGTTTTATTTACGGAGTTGGCATGATGCTTCCTAAATTCGAAGAATATCTGTTCGGATTACAAGCGGGAGACAAGTTTGACTTCACTATAAGCAACGAAGACGCTTACGGACCTTACGACGACGAAAGCGTGGTAGAATTGGAACGTTCGATTTTTGAAGTTGATGGGAAAATTGACGAAAAAGTAATTTTCGAAGGAAATGTTGTTCCTATGATGGACAATATGGGCAATCGCATGAATGCGCAAATCGTAACAATTAGCGATTCGAACATTACTATCGATTTGAATCATCCCTTAGCAGGCGAAACCCTGCATTTCAAAGGTTCGGTTATTGAAGTTCGCGAACCCTCGGAAGAAGAATTAGCCGCTTTAACCGGCGGTGGTTGCGGATGTGGATGCGGACATGAGCATGGCGACG
>DAIOHI010000250.1:0-4395 GCA_036744815.1 Paludibacteraceae bacterium | reverse complement strand
ATGTTATTGTTGGAAATGAACTTATTCCAATTTCTGTCATCAATATCCATGCAAAAGCTATGGGCGACGAGTCAAGCTATTCGCGCCGTAAAGGAGCTTCCGAAGGTTTAAAAGCACTGCTCGATGGAAGCAGCTACAATACAAAAAACATTATTTTGATAGGCGACTTCAACGATTATTTGAGCGGAACGCAATGTCGAAGCTGTGGTTCGGACTCTCCCTACAAAAATTTCATGGATGATACGGAAAATTACAAAGGTTTGACTTCATCGCTTTGGGATAATAGCTATAATAGTCCAGTTATTGATAATATAGTTATTTCAAATGAATTATTTCTCAATTACATCAGCAATAGCGCCATCAGAGAAATGACTGTTACAAATGTTGTCCCCAATTATTATTATACAACATCCGATCATATTCCTATAACAGCTCGTTTTCGCATTGGAACAGGCAGCGTTGATCCGGGTGGATGCGAAGGAATAACTTATTCCGAAACGTTTTTGAATGGCTTAGGTAATTTTGAGCAATATAGCGTCAATGGCTTTCAAACTTGGTACTCCAATTCTAATTATGGCGCTTGTGTATCGGGATATTACAATGGAGATAATAACGAAAATGAAGATTGGTTGATCTCTCCCACCTTCGATCTATCCGAAATGACTTCGGCAACACTTTCTTTTGAGCATGCGCTGAATTTTTATTCGGGCAGCGAAATGACCAACGATCATAGTTTGTGGCTATCGTCTGATTACAACGAAGGAGATCCCAACGAAGCACAATGGATTCAAATAAGCATTCCAAGCATGCCTTCGGGCAACAGTTGGACTTTTGTCAATTCGGGTGACATCGCTATCCCATCCGAATTTATGACAAACAATCTTCGTTTTGCCTTCAAGTATTTGTCAACAACAAGCGCAGCAGGTACATGGGAAATTAAAAACCTGAAACTTGATGCACAATGCACTACCGCTGGTTTAAATCCTCAAAAGGAAAACAAAAGCATTGTTTATGCTTTGGGTAAAACGATACGAATTGAAAACGAAGAGCTGTCTCCCGTCACTATTTTCGACTCAACAGGACGTAGCGTATTCTTCAATTCTTCCACGTCGAATATTGACATTCCGATGCAGCATGCCGGATTTTATTTAGTGCGCGTAGGCAACGAAGTACATAAGCTTATCGTAAAATAAGTCAACATCCTTCTCCTTTATGCAAGGAGCTTATAAAGCATTATATCAAAAAGATAAATAAGCTTAAGACAAAGAATATTCAAAAAAATACAGTATATTTGTTTGTTTTTAATTAAGGATATGATTTTCGGATGTTCAAGACATCCGAAAATCATATCCTTGTGCATCTCTTGTATTTTGAACATCTAAAAACATCTCCATGGAAACTACTGCAAAACTTTATTCTTTGAATTTTCGGGAGGCTAAAACATATTTGTTTGCCGCTTTATTTATTGCCGGAAACATCTTGCTTCCTCAATTATGTCATCTTGTTCCCGGTGGCGGTCTGACTTGGCTTCCCATTTATTTTTTCACGCTGATAGCTTCTTATAAGTACGGAATAAAAGCCGGATTAATCACCGCCTTGCTTTCGCCGCTTGTCAACAGTTTGCTTTTTGGCATGCCGCCTCTAAGTGTTCTGCCCATCATTTTGATTAAATCAAGCTTACTGGCTTTGGGTGGAGCTTACGCTGCAAAAAAGACAGGAAAGATGTCTATTTTGGCAATCCTTGCCGTAGTTTTATTCTATCAAATCCTTGGTACAGCCTTCGAATGGATGATCGTCAGAGATTTTTCCATCGCGGTGCAGGACTTCCGCATTGGTATTCCGGGAATGTTGGTGCAAGTCTTTGGTGGATACCTAATGCTGAAAGCCATTGCTAAACTATAACTATGATGAGAGAAAAGTCATTTGAAGAGGTGCAAAAGGCTTTCCAAAACATTCACTTCAATGAAACATTTGATTTGATTGTCGCCATTGCAAACGGAGGGATTATTCCTGCCGCCATTCTAAACCAAAAGTTGAATATTGATATTGAATTATTGAAGATCAATCTTCGGGACAACAATCAAAAGCCGAAATTCGATAGTCCGAAATTAGTATCTCCTATCAATTTCGATTTTAAAGATAAAAGGATATTGCTTGTCGAAGATCGGGTAAAAACAGGAGCTTCCTTACAATTTGCCTACGAATTGCTAAAGGATGCGAAATTAATAAAAACCTTTGCCGTAAACGGAAACGCCGATTATTCTTTGTACAACGAGGATTGTTTCAAATTTCCCTGGATATTATAAAAAACAAAAGATATGCAAAGACGTGATTTTCTCAAAGCCATTGCTATCAGTGGCGCAACTGTAGCCATAAAAATGAATGACGGAATGGGCATTTTAGCGCAAACCGTAAACTCATCATCCGGAAAAGCCATTGACATTATGGCTGTAATGGGCGGCGAACCTGCTGCTATGTTCCGAAAAGCCATCAGCGAAATGGGCGGAATGAGCAAGTTTATCAAAAAAGGACAAACGGTTGTTGTGAAACCAAACATCGGCTGGGATCGCAAACCCGAACTTGCCGCCAACGCCAATCCGCAACTGGTAGGCGAAATCGTGAAACAGTGCATCAGCGCCGGAGCAAAGGAAGTGATTGTATTCGACCACACTTGCGACGATTGGGTAAAATGCTACAAAACAAGCGGAATTGAAGACGCGGCAAAAGCTGCCGGAGCAAAAGTAGTTCCTGCCGATAAAGAATCTTATTACCGCACAGTTTCGCTGCCAAAAGGAAAGAAACTTACCGAAACAAAAATTCACCAAGCGATATTGGATAGCGATGTATGGATCAATGTTCCTGTTCTAAAACATCACGGTGGAGCAAATCTTTCCATGTCGATGAAAAACTATATGGGCATCGTTTGGGACAGACGCATTTTTCATAGTACAGACTTGCAACAATGCATTGCCGATGTATGTACTTACACTAAAAAGCCGGTGCTGAATGTTGTGGATGCCTATCGGATTATGACGACAAATGGTCCGCAAGGACGTTCGGAAAACGATGTTGTGACCACAAAAGGTTTATTCATTTCGCAAGATATCGTTGCTGTAGATACAGCAGCAGCTAAATTTTTCAATCAAGTGCGCGAAATGCCATTAGACCACGTCAAGCATTTGGCGAATGGCGAAAGCTTAAAAATCGGCACTATGCAAATTGATAAACTGAACATAAAAAGAGTAAAAATGTAATCTGTTTCGATGGTAAAAGAGAAAGAAATACAGGATAAAGAAAAGCTTTCCAAATCAACAAAAAAAGGCTCAAAAAACAGATTGCGGATATTTCGCATTATAATATCCGTGATCTGTTTCTCGCTGATTACCTTCTTTTTCTTAGACTTTTCAGGATTGCTGCCAAATACTTTTCACATTTTAGCTCACTTTCAATTTATTCCGGCATTGATCGCCTTGGGCAGCGGAATTTCTATCTTGATTCTGCTCTCCCTTCTTGTGCTGACGTTGTTATTCGGGCGAATTTATTGCTCTTCCCTTTGTCCGATGGGAATTTATCAGGACATCGTCGGATGGATTTCAAAAAAAACTGCTCGAAAGAAGAAGAGATATAAATTCAAAAAGGCTCAGAATATATTGCGTTGGTCGATTGTCGCGCTGACAATCCTAACATTTTTTAGCGGATTTAGCTTGTTCATCGGATTGCTCGATCCTTACAGCGCCTACGGACGTATGGCAACGCATCTTTTTAAGCCGATTTATGCTGCCGGAAATAATGTATTGGCATCTGTATTCAATCATTTCGGCAACTATTCTTTTTACAAAGTCGATATTTCCATTTTGAGTATTTTTTCTTTTATTATTGCGCTGCTAACTTTATTTTCAATCGGATTTCTGGCTTGGAAATACGGTCGGACTTATTGCAACACTATTTGTCCGGTTGGAACGCTGCTTGGCTTTTTGAGTAAATATTCAATCTTCAAAATCCAAATTGATGCCGAAAAATGCAATCATTGCGGTAGTTGTGCTACCAAATGTAAAGCTTATTGCATCGACTCCAAAGCTCAAACGATTGATTACAGCCGTTGCGTGGATTGCTTCAACTGCCTTGATAGTTGTAGTCGGAATGCGTTAAAATTTGCTCCGAACAAAGCATTATCGAAGAAACAAGAAACTCCTGCCGACTTAAAGAAACGGCAATTTTTAACTACCGTATTGTTTACGGGAGTTACTGCACCACAAGTCTTTGCCAAGAAAAAACACGCGGAACTTTCGAATACAGAGAATCATGTTCGACAAATACCGATCAGTCCTCCGGGAGCTATAAGTTCGGAGCATTTACAAAAACATTGCACTTCTTGCCATTTATGTATCAGCAAGT
>DAIOHI010000249.1:0-4421 GCA_036744815.1 Paludibacteraceae bacterium | reverse complement strand
TGCCTAAATAAGCTGCTTGTTGATGATAAAAACTAAGTTTGTAGGGTGCATTTCCGGTTGTTAAATTAATTTCCGGTGTGATTAATTTTTTAGCAAGCAAAGAACCTGAAGTATCGGGATAACGTGCTCCATAACTACCCTCGCTTTTATAAGTTGAGCTTGTGACCCATGTAGCACCTGTTCCATCCTGAGACCAGCCTACAGGAAGAGTACTGCTATTAAAACCTTCTTCGAAAACTAATGCTTGTGCACTAACATTAGAAATACCTGTTAGGACGGTAAGCACCAGAAAAAAAATCATGTAAAGTTTTTTCATACGCAACAATTTTTAATTAAATAATATATTATTCTCTCTTATTTCTATTTTACAATTACACTATATATATTTCGTTCCAAAGTTTCAGCCGAAGAAATTTCTACTATATATACTCCCGATACCTCAGGCATTTTTTGTTTAAACTGAGACTCCATACTTGAATGCAAGCTTTGTAGTATGCCCATTGAATTTCGCACACGGATATCCAATTTTTTATTTGAAACATTATTTATCGTGATGTATTCTCCTTTGTTAAGTAAAGTTGGGTAAATGGATATAGTTTGCTCATCGCGCAACACTGGATATATTGGACAACTTTGTATAGAATAATTCTCTCCTATACGTGTCAACATTATATAATAAACATCTGATGTATTGAAAATTTCTCCTTTTGAAAGATATAAATAAGAGCCTGTTTCTCCAGGAATAGGCAATCCGTTTTTATACCATTGAAAAGATGAAAAAGTATAGCCACCATTGAATTTTTCATTCAATACGGCTAAAACATCATTCCATTTCTGTTGTACTATTTCTGAAGGATAGAATACAGTAAATTTGATATCGAAAGTGTTATTCTCATTATCAATGCAATTCAAATCATGGAATATCAGATTTGCGTCGTATATATCGGGTCGAACACTATCAGGAAGATTAATTACTACATCGGAATTCGTATTATTGAGAGCTGAAGTGGATATATCTTCAAAACCTTCAAATAACGCTTTTTCTCCAAATTTGACAGAATATCCGGACAGATAACCTTCGCTAATTATGAAAGGTACAGAAAACGAAGGATCATCACCGCAGATTACTCCTATTGGTAAAGTGTCCAACGAAAGGCAAATCGTATTAATTTGGAAAAACTGAGGGTCGCTTGCGCAATTTTGTTCATTAAAAACAATTATTTTGTAAGTTCCTACAGGCAAGTTTTTTAAATTACCATTGATCGTATCATTAATACTATAGCTATAGTTAGAAGCTATAGACAAATCTATAGAGCCTGAATTAGGACCGGATAAAGCATCATGAGCCGTTGCAGCAAAAGTTGTTTTATTCAACACTTCAAGATGAAGCGTTGTTACACTATCACAGCCTAAAGACGACGACGTTGTATACATGTATATTCCTGGTTTGGAAAAAGAACCTCCATTGGGATTAGTGTATCTTTCACCCGCACAAATTGTATCATAAACTTCTGCCGTAATTTTCTGAACAACATTTAAATTCAGTACGACAATACTGTCACAGCCGGCTCTTGATTTTAGATTGGCTGTGTAAAAACCTGTTTTATCACGCACTATGCCATTAAAAGTGAATTTACTTCCTTGACATATCGTTTGACGAACAGTGTCGTTCGAAACTCGTATAGGGGGAATAACCATTGTGAATGAAGTAGAGTCAGTGCATCGATCATCGGCAATGCCAACTTTTAATGAAACTTGATATGTTCCGCCTGCATCAGGAAAAGTAATTACCGGTGTTTTTTCCTCGAAACTTCTACCGTCACTGATTGTCCACTTATATGACTCTACGGACTCACCAGTTTCGAGCCCATCTTCACCAAGTACTGCACTTGTGTTTGAAAGATAAACTTTATTTTCACAATTAGATGGATTGTAAAAATACCCTGCTTTTGCTAAAGGGAAACGAGGTTGCAATACTGCGCTTAGAGTAAAGCGACATTGCGAGTTTTCTTTATAAATTACATCTACGTAATAAGTTCCACTTTCGTTAGTTCCAACTTCAAAATCTTTACTATTAGTTCCTACAATATTCTTTGTTCCATTTGCATCAAATTTATACCATTCGTAATCAAATCCATCCGGAGCAGTAACTGATATTTTTTCGGTAGAGCCACAAGTATTACTGGTAATTGTAGCAGAGGCACAATTTAATGTAAAATAAGCATAGCCAAAATGGATCGCATCGGCACAACCTACTGTGCTAAGACGGATTTTAATTTTCTGTCCTACATATTGTTGAACATTCAGTCCTACCGTTTGCCATTCACGCCAACTGACAAAATCATCCTCTTCTATTCCTTGATGCCAACCATCAACGCCATATTGAACAACTGACGGCACACTAAAATTACTACTATTGCAAGCAATTTTACCAGGATCAATGGGACTACCATTTTCAGAGAGAATGTCCAATTTAAAATAAGGTTGATCTACATTGGGAGTGTGATATTCTGCACCTTCTTGTATTACAGCATAACGCAATAATACTATTCCTATATCTGGAGTAATATCTAACGTATAAGTAATAGTCGAACTTTTATTTGCGCTGTAATTATCAACCCAACTCCCTATACGTACAGATGCAACCTCTCCGTCAGGTATCGTTTTCAATAGATTGTTTGTTCTAGGGTCTGTTTCATCTGGCATGAAATGAACCGTATGTTGACTTTGTGGAGAATTGTAACCTAAATCAACAGCACCTTGTGAAACATGAATATTGGAATATGTTCCTGTTTCGCACAACACACCAGGGGCTTCAAAATTGAGATAGTCTAAACAATGAGCATTAGGATCGTACACAACGATATTTCTGATTGGAATCCAAATACTTTTAGTCCCATCAGAGCAAATACTCCTTACCCAAAAAGTATACACGCCTTCATTCAATTGTGTTATAGATACCGTGTTGTTTGTTATATTGGATTCTTTATAAATCTTACTCGACTCATTTGATTTATTGTATTGCATTTCATAGTTTGAAGCACTTCCTATCCATGAGATTGTCACTGAAGTTCCAGACTTTGTATGAGTAAGAGAAGTTGGAACGGAGCATCCAGAAGTTCGACCTATTTGAATATTGTCTATACATGCTCCTGGGTTTTGGGCTGTTCCATTTGTGTTTTCCCAAACAAAAACTAATTTATACGTAGCTCCTGTAGAGGGTATAGTAATGCTGGTATGCTGCCAACTACTGCTTCCATTTAATGGAGCTATCAAACCGTGTGTCGTTACCCATGACGGTAGTCCCATAAAAGAAGATTCTGTCACTATATTTACAGGTAACCAACAGACGTGGAGTTTTGCATTTGTATTCCCTTGCGAGCGCCAAGAGAAAGATAACGTATAATTACCACTTGCGGGTAACGTAACTTCTCTAAATGCGACAACTGCGGTCTGTGAAGAACCGTTATAAGAAGGAGTAAGCCCTCCGTCTGAAGATATGTATAAACTATTATTACCCATATTTGCAGTTGCATTTCCAATGTACCATTTGCTGGCAGATAAACTTCCTAATGATCCGGCATTCAATACCCAGCTACTGCTCTCTAAGGCATCCTCAAATCCACAGAAATATGGGAACGAGCTAACTGGTTGAGCATTTGTTATGGACGAAAAACAGGATATTATTAGCATAGTAATAATATATTTGTGTATTGCCTTGTTCTTCAAATTCATTGTATTGTTAATTTTCAAATCAATTTTGTGTGTAATTGTTAATTTAAATGCAAAAATAATGGTCGGATCAATAATCCAAAATAACGCATATATGGTATTTTCATCCCATACAAATGGGATAAAAGAAATGAGAATAAACTAAGAATGAGAGATGTGTGCTTTTTAAAAACAACGGAAAAAAATAGATCTCTTAAAGTAAATCAGGTTTTCTTTGTGCTTTTAAAGTCGTAATGATATGAAACAGAAAGTAGCTGTTTGTAAATCTTCAATAGAATACAATTGAAAATACTTTAGATGCTGTGGAAACATACAGAGCGACAAAAATACAAAAATATATAAATATAAAAAATATTAACAATATATTTTTCTGTTAATATTGCCATTTTTGCATCTTTTTTCTTCTATAAAAATATTTTTACAATAAAAAGGCATGTTTTTGAGCTTTTTCATCTCCTTGTGAAACTTAATACTCTTGACGTTGATTGTAGTTTTTAGATAAAAAAAGAGACCGCTTCTCGTACGAGAAGCGGTCTCTTTTTTTATCTAGTTTTTTTAGTATTGATAATCTTTCAATTGGCGTTGAAGACGTTTGCGAGCAAGAAAAATACGGCTCTTTACTGTTCCTATCGGTAGGCTCATGGTTTCAGCAATTTCTTCATACTTGTAACCTTGAACGTGCATGGTAA
>DAIOHI010000248.1:0-4434 GCA_036744815.1 Paludibacteraceae bacterium | reverse complement strand
GAAATCAATCGTTTTTATAAAAGACTTCATGTAAATGTGCTTAACTCCCAATCGTTCGAAACGGAGCTTGACTGCATTCGTATTTCCTCCGGTAATAATAGCGATGCCGTAACCGCTTTTCACGGCAATATTTAAAGCATAACCATCTTTTATATTCACAGTACGCATTGGATCGCCGTCGGGTGCAAGCGGTATGACTTCGGTGGACAGAACTCCATCAACATCAAACACAAATGCTTTTATTTTCGTTAAATCGTAGTTAATTGCTGACATTATCTAATTTTAAATCTTTTTCTTATTCAAACTCTCTTTATTTCTCAACTTCGTTCTTAGTTAATAATTTTAGCTTTAATAATTTTAATATCTTCCGACGGTCTATCGCCGCGACTGGTTTTTGTTTCCGATATTTTATTCACCACATCCAAACCTTCTATCACTTCACCAAAAACGGTATAATCATTATCCAGATGTGGCGTTCCTCCAATTGTGTTATAATCGCTGCGTTGCTGTTCGCTGAATTTATAGAGCGATGAATCATTCAATTCCGTGTGTACCTCAGCCAAAATACTGTCGCGCAACTCATCCAGTTTCTGTTGATTTCGCTCCAAGCGATATTTCTTCACCTCATCCTGATGTTCGGCAACTTTTGCCTGAAAACGTTTCATTTCCTGCTTTTGATACATTTGCTTTTCCATCATATTCAATTCCTGCATGGAAAAAGTTTTGCCCACAACAATATAAAACTGACAACCCGACGAGCGTCTTTCGGGGTTCACTTCATCGCCCTGACGAGCTGCCGCCAGCACACCGCGCTTATGATAATAAGCAGGATAAATAAATTCGCCGGGAATGGTATAACCCACATCTCCCGAACCAAGTGACTCGCCCGCTTTGGCTGTTTTCGAAAGCGGATCGCCTGCCTGAATCATAAAATCTTTTATAACCCGATGAAATAACGTTCCATCATAAAAACCTTGATTAACGAGTTTTATAAAATTATCCCGATGAGCCGGAGTTTCGTTATATAATTTTACGACAATATCGCCCTGACTTGTTTCAATTTTCACTTTATAATCTTCATTCTTTTTCAATGAAGTTTTTGCGCATGATTCCATTCCCATTAAAAGTATTAATATTAGTCCTATGTATAAAATTTGTTGTTTCATTTATTTGCAATTTATCTCGTGATATTTATAATTCCGCATTAATTTCCTTCCAAGTAAATTGAATTAGCTCTTGCACTTTATCCGGTAAGTAAAGTTTCACATCAATGGGCTTATGAATTCTTAATTCAACTGTGCCCGGCGTAAATCGACGGCGATTACGAGGAAGTCGTTCGAAGCTCCCAATCAACGTAGCGGTAACAATAGGAAGTTCCAAATCGGTGGCGATACGAAAAGCGCCGCGTTTGAATGACTGCATCTTCCCGTCAAGAGTTCGAGTTCCTTCAGGGAAAACAACTACCGAAGCACCGTGTTGCAGCTGTTCTTTCGCTTTGTCGATACTTTTCGAAGCCGCAAGAGGACTCGAACGGTCGATGAAAATATGCCCCGCAGCTTGACAAGCTAATCCTACAAAAGGAATTTTACGCAATTCGGCTTTCATTACCCATTTGAATATATTGGGCAACCATCCGTAAACCACGAATATATCGAAATAACTTTGATGATTGAGAACAAAAACGTAAGATTGTTTCGGATCAATGTTTTCTATTCCCGATATTTTGACACGTACAAACAGCATGAAGCAAACAAAACGCGCCCAAAGACGTGCCGGAAAATACGATAGTTTACTATTCGGGAATAGTGGCGATAATATAATAGTCAGCAGAGCAGTGATTATTGTCGCTACGGACAAAATTGGTATGGCAACCAACCAAAGATAGATGGAAAACAGGAAACGTTTCATAATACGGCACACACATTGATTTATGCAAAAATAGTCATTATCCCAAAAATAAGAGAATAAATTCGGTATTTTCTTTTTCAACAACGGTAAGCGATAAAAAAAAACTTCGGCATGTTATCGCAACACACCGAAGCCATGAAGATTAATAAACAAAATGCAAATTATTGCATCTTCTACGAAATATTATTTATCGGATCCTACGATCCAAATCAAACTCAATTCTTCTTTGTCCTTACTGACGATAAGCATTTCCGACTCATCAACGGCAGTGTAAATATTCACTCTCTCGCCTTTATCGCGCACTTCGGCGACGGTTTCAAATTTACCGTTTTTGACAATTTTATCAATATCAGCAAGTATTAATTCCTGCAATTTGCCCGGATTGGAATCCAAAGTCAGTATTTTGACGCCTTCCATTTTAGATAAAATCTTCTTTTCTTCGGAAGACATAGTTGACATATCCGTAAATGCTTTTGCAATATTCATGCCACCTTTTCCCACCGAAACATAGGTAAAACGATCGTCCTCAGCATATCTTTCGAAGATGTTTTTAATGCTTTTTTGCGAATATATATTTACAGATGCTGTCAAAACAACACATAGTAATACGATTATTTTTTTCATAACGAGAATATTTAATTGATTGTTATATACTTACTTTGATGATTAGTTTTCCGAATGCGTGAATTGTTCCTGATATTCATTTAATTCCTCTTTACTCAATTTTCCCGAAATCCAAATGACGCTTACCTCGCTGCTTTCACTACTTACAATCAGCAGATCGGACTTTCCGTTTTCTTTTTCTTTATAATAAATATCTAAATGCTCTCCTTTATCTCTCACTTTAACCAAGTTTTCGAATTTTTCTTTATTCACCACCAACTTGATATCGTTCATTAAGGACTTTTGACGCTTCCCGGATTCCGAAGTTAATATCCTCACTCCGGATATTTTTGACAACAATTCTTTTTCGTCCTTTTCTACAAACATACCGGCAAACATCATCATCATTTTATTGATACTTACCATTTCGAAATCGTCTTGTTCTCCATATTCTTTAAAAATCGAGTTCAAATTTTGTCCTCTAATTACTGACAATGGTATAATCAGTATTATAACTAATATAAATGCTGTTTTTTTCATTATTTTCTATAATTTATTTATAATTTCAATTTAAACGTTTTTCCTGTAACTCTTTGTAATCGGACACCTGCAGTATATCGCTTACTTTAAGTTCTTGGATAATTTATCATTTTTCGGATAATTCCGTTTTCCCTTCAATCAATTCCGAAATCCGTGTTTCGTAATCGGAAATCGTTTCGATTGTATTTTTCGCTTTATATAAAGGCTCAAGATTTTTCTCTATATTTTCAATCCGTTTAATCGGCTCCATACCGCTATCGAGCAAAGCGAAGGCTTTGGCTAATTTCGCTTCCGCATATTGCTGTGCAAGCATTTGGTCGTCCATTTTTTTTCCTTTCATTACGATATAAGTATCCGACATTTTTTCGGGACTTAGAAACCAAACCATGGCAAAAATAATGGATGCCGCAATGCCTGTCATCGAAAATGCCGTAGGAAAAACGCTGTATGTTTTCTTCCTTTGCTTGGCTACGGGCAGCTTCACTCGTTTCTCTTCCGAAAAAGCGCTAAACAAGGGCTCGTACATCTTATGCTCATCGTCCACATTTCCGGACAAGAAATAACGCTTCAATTCCTTTTCCTCTTCTACGCTGCTCGCTGCTTGGAAGTATTTTTCCAACAATTGATCTATTCTTTTCATAAAAACACCCTTCCTTCTATCGGTTTAATTCTTTCAGCAATTGTTCTCTTATTTTTTGACGTGCCCGCGATAAATTCACGCTTACCGCATTCTCGCTGATTGTTGTCACATAAGCTATTTCAGCAATATCCATTTCTTCTACATCGCGCATTCGTATGATGCTCCGCTGCAATTCCGGCAATTTATCAATCAATTGACTTATGCGCTTCGCCATATCGCGCTGTTCGGTTTGCTCGTAAGGATTCAGCGAATCGTAGTCTTGTTCTTCGTCGAAAACTCCTTCCTGTTTCCGCTTACGCAATACATCTAAACAGAGATTACGCATACTGCGATAAACAAATCCTTTCAAATTTTCGATAGCCGCCAAATCCGAACGCTTTTCCCATAGTTTTAAGTTCAAATCCTGAACGGCATCGCTGGCTTCATCACTATTTTGAAGCATCGATTTTGCCATCCGAAACAAAGGATTTGACAGCGAAAGTATTTGTTTTTCGAATTCTGACTTGCTCATACATTTATAAGACGAAAAAAAACAGAACATCTTACATCGATTGCTCTGTTTTCTTAAATTTAATATATAAAATTCACATTATCAACACTATAAAATTCGTTTTATTTCATGCAATTTATGCGTATAACTTCCATCAGCGGCAGAAATTATTCCGTTTTGGTCAATTTGCTCTATCTTTACCCAACCTGATGCGTGGATAATTTGTTGCTTATTGAGTAAAATGCCAACATGC
>DAIOHI010000247.1:0-4467 GCA_036744815.1 Paludibacteraceae bacterium | reverse complement strand
TTTGTTGATTAAAACGTACTAATGCCATAATTTTATCCTCCTATTATTTAATTTGTAAAACTTTTTTATAATTGTTTCTGATAAAAAGAAAGCAAAATAAATGCCAATCAAAAAATCATGCCATATTGACATCACAATGAAAATAACAAGAACAACACAAATAAAAACACATAACATAATTTACTATATACAAACTAATTAAATAAAATCACAAAACATGTCATTTTTTCAGTACTATGTGATAAATTTATTGTTTTGACAGAATTATTTTCTTCCACAAAAAGAAAACGTATTGATAAATTCGTATTTTTGACGATTAATATCAAATAAAGAATAGTTCTCTTGATGGAAAAAGATTATACTCGATTAACTTTATTAGCAAACAAAGCCGAGCCGGAATGGAAGCGTTATTTTGCACGAAATAAAAAGAAACTCCAAAAAATGGATGTAGAAGTTCATCAATTACACGAAGAATCTTCGGAAGCAATGGATTGTCTGGCTTGCGCAAACTGCTGTAGAACGCTCGGACCTCGAATCGAAGCAAAGGATATCGAACGCATGGCAAAAGCGCTTAGAATAAAAGAAAATGAGGTTTACGAGCGTTATTTACATCAGGATGAAGATGGCGATTGGGTTTTTCGCTCAATGCCTTGCCCGTTTTTAGGAAGCGACAACTATTGCGCTATTTACGAATCGCGACCGAAAGCTTGCCGCGAATATCCGCACACCGACCGCAAACGTTTTTATCAGATCTACAACCTTTCGATCAAAAACGCTTATACTTGCCCGATTGTATTTGAAGTGCTTGAGCAATTACGACTTTCGGAAAAGAAATAATTTGCTTAATAAAACTCTATCAAAGAAAACACGCAAATAACACTGAATCATTTACGAATAAAAGATTTGCATCATTTGCGTGAAAAATAAAATATTAGCTTTCCTCGTTTTGGAAGCAACGGTTAAATATCAATTAACATATTCCAGTATCTCGATCACTCTCAATCCTTTTGTGAACTGCGATCCTTGCGGTTTTCCTATAAGGCATCCCTTTCCGTGAGACAATCCATAAGTACTGGAAGGACGTTTTATTATCAATCGAACTTTATCTCCTTCCGAGAATTTATGAACAAAGCTAGGCGTTAGCAAGGTTTCGCAGATGTTTCGCGCAGCTCCCCATTCCCAAAATCCGATTCCAACACCCAAATTTTGCCATGTTGATTGATTTTTGATTTGGTATTGCACAATAACTTCTAAAGCAACAATAGATGCTTCTCTGTTTGTAGAGTTACTTGCTGTTGTGTATGGATTGTAATTTACATAACCGCTTATTTCACACATTGCATCTTTTTTCAAAGTAAATGTGTTGTCCGTTGAATTAAAATCCATTAATGTATTGATAACTAAATCCTCTTTTTTCCATGTTACGACAACATTATGCCCGTTATCCATGGCAGGCTGAAGATTCACTTGCGTTTCTTCACTTTGAGCAAAAAGTATCTGTGCTTGCTGAAGAGGAAGTTTCAAAACACCAACTGTTGAGTTCGCATCCACTCCCAATACTCCTGCTCCGGATAAAATGGGAGTATTCGTCAATATCATATTTCCATTTACATGAAAACTTGCCGTTGGCGTCGCTGTACCTATCCCAATTTTTCCATCATTGCTTATATAGATTCTATTCTGATTGTTGGTTTTGATAAATAAAGATTTTGCATCGGGCGTTCCAAGATAATTTTTAGTTGCATCGCTTGTTTCATTTCCCGACAAAAGCCAAGATAAATTTCCAAGCAATAAGTCATTCATAAGAAGTCCCCATTTATCTCCATCCCAAACACAAATACCAGGTTTTAATCCGTCTTCTGTAGTTGTCAGATTGTAAACCACCAATCCTTTATGAGTCAAAATTTTGGAATTATAATCAGGGTCTGTTTCGCTAATAAAGAAGAATGAGCCTTTGCTTTCAAGTTCAACACGAGGCAAGAGCAAGCCACCTCCATCGCTATCAATAGTAGCAGCCGGCTTATTGTTTTCATCAATTTTAAGCGTTTTTAAATCAAGTAACGCCGAGCGTTCAGGTTCTAATTTAGAGCCTATGGTCACTTGAGCTAAAAAAACTGAAGTGGAAAACCCACAAAATAATATAATAAATATTGCTTTTTGATACATAGTAAATAAGCTTAATAATGACAATTCTATTTTACATTGCTATAATTTTCAATCCCTTCACATTAGAATTGCTATTCGAGGTAATACCTCCATTTCCACTACTATGGTGAGGTAATGCAAAAACTGAATTAGGGCGTTTAAAAATCATTCTTAGTCGATCGCCGGGCTGGAAAATTTTGATTGCAGGAGGAACGTTTACTGTTTTCACTTCCTTTACAGCACCGGCAATCCATAAAGATCGTGCTGCCGTAAAATCAATCCAATCATTACTTCCGCTTTCTTGATATTGTATAATAACGTTTAATGCTGCTCCTGTTTTTTGGAAATCGGAAGTAAAACTTGCGGATGGAGTTGCGAAAGGGCAATAATTAATGTATCCGCTAACTTCGCACAATACCGATTCTCGAAAAATAAATGAATTTGAATGATCATCAAAATCCATCAGGTTATTGCTATATACTTGAGATTCATCCCACGTAACCACAAAAACATCGGCATTATTAAAAGATGTTTTATCTGCGGTTGTTGATATAATTTGATTTTCGACTCCTTCTACAACCATAAGCTTAGTAGGAATAGAGGCAGACGTTCCAATCTGTCCGTTTTTATTTATAGCCAATACTTTTACTTCATCTTTTTTTTCTAAAACAGGAGTTTCCATCAATTTCATATTTCCATCAACATGAAGGCTTGCTCCCGGTGTGTTGCTTCCAATCCCTATTTTGCCATCGCTGGTAACATAAATTCTTGTCTGATTATTTGTTTTGATAGAGAATGCCTTTTCATCACTTGTACCCAAATAGTGCTTTGTTTCATCCGTTCCGCTATTTCCCGACGTCAACCAAGCTTTTTGTTCCAACGATAAAGCTTCCAGCAGACTTGTCCATTGATGTCCATTCCACATACAAATTCCGGACGACAAACCATCTGCTGTCGTTTTCAGGTTATAAACCAACATTCCTGTATGTCGTAAGCATTCCTCGCTATAGTTCAAATCTGTTTTATCAATAAAAGAAAAAGAATCTTTACTGTCAAGCTCAATACGAGGCAACAATAAGCCTCCGCCTTTTTTATCGGTAGTAGCTCCCTGCGGATTATCTTTTCCTGTTTCAATTGTTTTTAGATCGAGCAAAGCTGCTTGCTCCGGTTTAATATTACTACCAATAGTTACCTGAGCATAAATATCAGGAAGCATTATTAAAGAAAAAGTTGCTGCTAGTAAACTGATTTTTAGATTTAATCGATTCATCATAATTTTGATTTTGTTAATTTAATTTGTTATCGAAAGAGCTGCAACAGAAATAGAGTAATAATTTTGTATTACGAATCTGATTACTAAAATCTTCCTAGAACATTTTTTTTGAGCGCAAATGTATAGTGCTTAATCAAATTAACAGACATCATTTAAGAGTAGAAACACACTATCTTTCTCGCATAAACAAAAGCATTTGATCTGTTTTTCACGAAAAAGAAACAACATCGCAGATAAAAAAAAATATACCCACTTTTGTAGAAACAGTTCATGCTGCTAGTTAAATTTGTAGATGCGCTTTTCCACAATTTGGTACAGCTCAAAAAACTGCAAATAAATTCAAGTTATAATACTTTGTACGACAAAGACAGGAGTTGATTGAAGAAGAAGCATAAAAAAATGTCAGCAGAATTCAAAAAAATGAATTCTGCTGACATAATAACAAATACAATTCTTTCTAAATTGTAGAATTTCTTAGCGACAAATAACGCAACTTTCTTCTGAATTGCCTTTATTTCGTAAGCGATTTTCGACTAATAATTTTATTCGATCTTTTAGTGCATCAATACGGATATTTTCGACCACATCGGCAGTAAAAGCATACATCAACAACAAACGAGCCTCGCTTTCGGAAATACCGCGCGATTGCAGATAAAACTTGGCGCTTTCGTCCAATTGCCCAATGGTAGCTCCATGCGAACAACGAACATCATCGGCATAGATTTCCAACTGCGGTTTGGTACGCATACGAGCTGTTTTATTCAATAAAATATTCTTGCTGTTCTGATAAGCTTCTGTTTTTTGAGCATCTTGAGCCACATAAATCCGCCCGGTAAATCCACCTTTCGATTCATCGTCCAAAATATATTTAAACAACTCCGTAGAATGACAATTAGGTTTGTTGTGCGAAATAGAAGTATAGTTATCCACTTCCTGATTTTTATCACCAACAACCATTCCACAAAGCAGCGTTTCGGTCAATTCTCCATTCAAAGCAATTTCTATATTATTCCTTGTCAATCCATTATGCAAGGTAATAACATTATTCA
>DAIOHI010000246.1:0-4485 GCA_036744815.1 Paludibacteraceae bacterium | reverse complement strand
GCTTGTTTGGCTCACGATATGGGAAATCCACCTTTCGGACATTCGGGCGAAAAGGCGATTGCCACCTATTTTTCAGAAGGCGAAGGATTGGTATTAAAAGATAAAATGAATGCTGAGCAATGGAAAGATTTGGTTTGTTTTGAAGGAAACGCTAATGCTTTTCGATTGTTGACACATCAGTTTAAAGGGCGGCGCGCAGGTGGATTTGTGCTTACTTACAGCACGCTTGCCTCGATTGTAAAATATCCTTATGCTTCGATTTATTCGGATGAAAAAAAGCAAAAATTCGGTTTTTTCGATTCGGAAAAAGAAAGTTTCGAACGGATTGCAAATGAATTGGGAATTGTATGCGATCCGAATAATCCGAATCGCTATGTGCGTCATCCTTTGGTGTTTTTAGTGGAAGCGGCGGATGATATTTGTTATCAGATAATGGATATTGAAGATGCGCACAAACTGAAAATTCTTTCGACAGAAGAAACAAAATCGCTTTTTCTGGCTTTTTTTGATGACGATCGCAAGAAGCGAATTCACGAAACTTGGTCGATAGTTACCGATGTAAACGAGCAAATTGCGTATTTGCGTTCGGCTGTTATCGGAAAATTGATAGACGAATGTGTCGCGGTGTTTGTAGCGAATGAAGAAGCGATTCTCAATGGAAGTTTCAATTCTCCTTTGGTGAAAAACATGGATAAAATGGTGGCAGAAGCTTATGCAAGTTGTTCGAAAAAAGCTGTAGCAAAAATCTATCGTTCGTCGGAAGTGTTGGATGTGGAATTGTCTGGTTATAAAATCATTCTCACTTTGCTCGAACATCTGGTTTCGGCTGTTCTTTATCCTGAAAAAGCCTATTCGCAACAATTGCTTATGCGCATTCCTGAGCAATACGAAACCGACAGTGAAAGTATTTATAAAAAATTGCAATCGGTTTTAGATTATATTTCGGGAATGACGGATGTATATGCATTGGATTTATATCGAAAAATAACGGGAATGAGCATTCCTACTTTGTAAATTCTAATATTTTTTTGAATCATTTTTTTGCAAAAAGAATTTACTTCGAAAATCAATAATTATCTTTGCTGACAAATTTTGCGGCAGTAGCTCAGTTGGTAGAGCATCAGCTTCCCAAGCTGAGGGTCGCGGGTTCGAATCCCGTTTGCCGCTCAAGTAGTTTTCTTTAAATCAGAAGGTTATGTTTTACATAGTTTTCTGATTTTTGTTTTTATAAAAAGGTAAAGAATTATGTATAAAGAAAATAAAATCAATTCGGAATTACAAAATACTCAAAGCTTAAGCAAAGGTCTTTTATTATTAATGACGTTGACTACCGGTTTGGTTGTAGCCAACAATTATTACAATCAACCTTTGCTCGGATTGATGGCGAAAACATACGGCGTTTCGGAATTAAGCATCAGTAATGTGCCGATGCTGACGCAGATAGGATATGCGCTTGGACTTTTTTTGATTGTTCCACTGGGTGATAAATTGAAAAGGAAAAGGATGATTTTGGTCGATTTCATCTTTATTATTGCAGCCTTATTGGGAGCCGCTTTTGCTCAATCTCCTTTGCAACTGAAAATTGCCAGTCTTTTTATCGGATTAACCTCTGTAATTCCTCAAATAATGGTTCCGATGGCGGCTCAATTGGCAGATGATAAAAATCGCGGCGCAGCAATTGGTTCGGTAATGACCGGAATGTTTATCGGAATTCTTGGTTCAAGAACGCTGAGTGGCTTTGTTGGAGCCTATTTGGGATGGCAATCCATGTTTTTGATTGCTGCTGTGATAATGTGCATACTTTGGTTTTGTTTGATGAAATTTCTGCCTGAAATTTATCCCGATTTCAAAGGAAGTTATTTTTCTTTGATAAAATCTATAGTCGATCAGTTTCGCATCTATCCCAAATTGCGTTTAGCCGGATTTAGAGGAGCTCTTGATTTTGCTTGTTTCAGCATTTTTTGGACTTCTTTGGTCTTTTTGTTGCAAGGAGAACCCTTTTATATGGGAAGCGATGTCGCCGGATCTTTCGGATTGGTTGGTATTGCCGGAGCTGCTATTGCTTCCGTTGTAGGAAAACTGAGCGATCGAATGAGTAAAAATATATTAATTATTATCGGAATATTAATCATAATGGCTTCGTGGATTGTTATAGGATTTTCTACAGCCAACATAATCGGCTTGGTAATTGCTGCATTTTTCTTGGATTTGGGTATTCAATCAGTCCACATTACCAATCAAACGATTATTTTTGAAGGAAATCCGCTTGCTCGTAATCGCATCAATACCGTTTATATGGTTATGTATTTTACCGGAGGCGCGTTGGGAACATTCGTCGGAAGTTATATTTGGCATTATTTCGCGTGGCATGGCGTGGCAATAGCCGGATTTTTATTAGGATTATTGACCTTTATAGTTCACATTGTTGGAAGTAGATTGATAGAGAAAAAAGGGAATTAGAATTCTATTAAGCTATAATTTGTTAAATTTAAAGAAGAAGAAAATATGAAAAGAAGAAAAATTAGAAATACAGACTTAGAGATTGCTCCGATTAATTTTGGTGGAAACGTATTTGGTTGGACATTGAACGAAAAGCAGTCTTTCGATATTTTAGATAAATTTACAGCCGGAGGATTTAACTTTATTGATACGGCTGATATGTATTCTTATTGGGTTGATGGCGGAGAAGGTGGTCAATCGGAAAGTATTATCGGAAAATGGATGAAAGAAAGGAAAAATCGTGAAAATATTGTTTTAGCAACAAAAGTTGGTGGCGAGAATGGAAAACATCCGGTGGATACGAGCAAAAAACATATTTTGGAAGCCGTGGATAAATCGTTGAAACGTTTGCAAACAGATTATATTGATTTGTATTATACGCACTTCGACGATGGAATTACGCCGGTGGAAGAAACTTTGCAAGCATACGACGAAATTGTAAAATCAGGAAAGATTCGTTATATCGCTGCTTCTAATGTTCCTCCGAAAAGATTGATCGAATCGCTGGAGCTTTCGGCAGAAAAAGGCTATCCGAAATACGTCGCGCTTCAGCCTCATTACAACTTATTGGTTCGTGAGAATTTCGAAAAAGAATATGCTCCGATTGTTGAAAAATACCAACTTGATGTATTTACTTATTGGTCCTTAGAAGCGGGTTTTTTGACCGGAAAATACCGCACAGAAGCCGATTTCGAAAAAACAACTCGCGGAGGAGCTCTCCGAAAATATTTGGATGAACGCGGAAAGACAGTTTTATCTGCTTTGGACAAAGTGTCGAAAAAGCATAACAGTCAGCCGGCTACGGTTGCATTGGCTTGGTTGCTTGCAAATCCTTTGGTAACGGCTCCGATTGTAAGCGCCACCAGCGAAAGCCAATTAGCAACGCTCTTTGCTGCGCCTGAGTTGATGTTAGACAAAGAAGATATTGAACTTTTAAGCGAAGCCGGCAAGTAAAAAAATAAGTGAAAACAGGATATTGTAACAAATGCGATATCCTGTTTTTATTATACCAACAACTTATTTTTAGCTTATTGCAAAAGCTTATTTATTCCTTCCGAAACCGAATTAACAAAACAGACCTGTTTCCCTTTGTTGCTTTCGTAAATAAAATCCTTCAGACTTTTGCTCGCATATTTTGAAAAGTCACCAACAATCGCCAAACGAAGACCATAAGTAGAAAATTTTTGGAGAATTTCGCCGGCTAAGCGACTTTTTAAATCAAAAAATTCAGCGATAATATTTTCTTCGTGAATCAAAATTTTATCAAAGCCTTGATAATATAGATTTCCCAATAAATCAAGCGCATCTTCAAGCTTAGCCAGAATGATTTTATCTGAAACTACTTCAGCTATTTTTTCATTATTTATGTGATGGATTTCTATATTCATTTTGAATTTTTATTAAGCATTCAGTAAATTTTCAAATTCTTTAAAATACTGGCACACATGATATCCATCCATCAATCCGTGATGTGCTTCGACCGAAACAGGGAGAAATAATTCTCCGTTTTCTTCAAACATTTTTCCAAAAGAAATACGTGGAACAGAATCTTTTTCGTTGAAATTAGTCGGATGCAAAACTGCGGTAAAATTAAGCCATGGGATGGTTGTATAGCGAATTAAATCCACTCTGAGATGTTCTTTGTGAAATCGTAATCCGGTGGAGTTCTTTACGGATTCAATTTCAGCCTTCAAACTTTCGTTGAATATATCAAAATTTTCATCGTATTCTACATAAGCAAAAGCAAAAGTCTGATCATCTCTTCCTAAGGTAGTTCCGACATTTATTTTATCGACTTCATAAATTTCATTGTCGATAATACGGTATTTAAATTCGGGAATGCTGTTTACCGCCGCGATTGATTTATGCATGTAATAAGCAAAAAAAGACGTTTGCTTCTCTTTGGCAAGCTTGTATGCTTTTGTACAGTTGACATTGGCAGTTATTCCTAAAAAAGGACTTTTCATTGCGGAAAAGAATTCGAAA
>DAIOHI010000245.1:0-4489 GCA_036744815.1 Paludibacteraceae bacterium | reverse complement strand
CGAGCCCATCACTTCGTTATTACCCAACTTAGTTTTGGTTTGTCCTTCGAATTGAGGTTCGGCAACTTTTATTGAAATCACAGCTGTTAATCCTTCACGGAAGTCGTCGCCACTAATCTCAATTTTCAATTTCTCAAGCATCTTGCTGTCCTCAGCATATTTCTTTAACGTACGTGTCAAGCCACGACGGAAACCGGCTAAGTGAGTTCCTCCTTCTATCGTATTGATATTATTCACATAAGAGTGGATATTTTCGTTATACGAAGTATTGTAAGTCATGGCAATTTCTACCGGAACACCATTTTTTTCGGTGTTGATATGAATAACATCGTCAATTAATTTTTCGCGGGCTTCGTCGATAAAAAGAACGAATTCCTTCAAACCTTCGCTCGAAAAGAAAGTTTCGGACTTGAATGAACCGTCTTCGTTTTTTACACGTTTATCGGTAAGCGTCAGAGTGATTCCGGCATTCAAATATGCCAATTCACGCAAACGATTGGATAATATTTCGTATTTATAGACTACTTCAAGGAAGATAGTTCTATCGGGCAAGAAAGTAATAGTTGTTCCGGTATGTGTTGATACCCCTTCTTCTTTAACCGCATATTTCGGCGTTCCGCGTTCGTAATCCTGTTGGTATACTTTACCATTACGGGACACTTCCACATGAAAACTTTCCGACAAAGCATTAACACATGAAACACCAACTCCGTGCAGACCGCCGGAAACTTTGTAACTGCCTTTATCAAATTTACCTCCGGCATGAAGGACTGTCAGAACAACTTCAAGTGCTGATTTTCCTTCTTTTTCGATAATATCGACGGGAATACCGCGACCATTATCTACTACTGTGACAGAGTTATTTTCGTTAATCGTAACATCAATCGTATCGCAATGACCGGCTAATGCTTCGTCAATAGAGTTATCAACAACTTCGTAAACTAAGTGATGAAGTCCTTTGGTGCCTATATCTCCAATATACATGGCTGGGCGCTTACGAACAGCTTCCAAACCTTCTAATACTTGAATACTACTCGCGTTATAATCAGCACCATTTTGCGCTTTTTCTTCTTCGCTCATTTTATTTTCAAACGTTTTATTTTATTGTTATGCTATACTTCGTATAAAAGCTTTTCAACACAAAAGCATGCTGAAAAGAACTCACAAATATACGAATAAAAACTGAGAAAACATTCCGTGAGGATGTTTTTATTCAGAGGATGTTTTGCGTGTTTTATTGTTTGCAGAAGATATTTCTTTGCGATTTTTTCTCGAAGAGATTAGAAAGAAAATCCATTCTCTTCGTAATACTCTATCAAAATTTCCACCTATGGTGCATAAAAAAACAATTAGCCAGACACAAGGGAAACACTTATGCCTACATAAGTATCTTACTTCGGCATATCGGGTTTTACATATCCCAATGTTCGCAACTATCAACCAAATCGTCGAATGTTTTTATGGATGTCTTGGCTTGCACCTGCTCTATTTGATTTACGAGTGCTTCGTCGTAAGATTCGGCTTCAACATCGCGTATAACGCCCATTGCAATCGGAAAATCAGGACCATCCATCATGGCAAGCTTCAAGTGAAGCGTTGAATCTTGTGTCTTTGCATCGTGCACAAGGATGTCTTTTTCGGTAACTCCATTCTCACCGATAGTTACCACTTTCAAATTGAACCCCTCAAGCATAAGCCCTTTATTATTTTCACTCCCAAAAATCATCGGTTTGCCGTGTTCCAACAAAATAGTACGATCGGCACGGAATTCTTTTTCAGCCAACCAACCGTGAGCTCCGTTGTTGAAAATAATGCAATTCACCAACATCTCGATAACGGAAGTTCCTTTGTGCTGAGCAGCACTTGTCATAACAAGCTGCGACGTTTTTATATCAACATCCAAAGCACGGGCAAAGAAAGTTCCTCGAGCTCCGAAAGTCAATTCTGCCGGGCGAAAAGGACGCTCAATGGTTCCAAAAGGCGATGATTTTGTCAACGTTCCTTGCTTAGTAGTAGGAGAATATTGTCCTTTGGTCAAACCATAAATCTGATTATTGAACAACACCACATTAATATCAATATTGCGTCGCACGCTGTGTATAAAATGATTTCCTCCGATAGCTAAGCAGTCGCCGTCGCCCGTGATCTGCCAAACAAGAAGATCGGGATTCGCCACTTTCACTCCGGTGGCAACAGCCGCGCCACGTCCGTGTATGGTATGAAAACCATAGGATTTCATGTAATAAGGCAAACGCGACGAACAACCGATACCTGATATAACGGCTACGTTTTGCGGAGCGAAACCGATTTCCGCCATCGAACGCTGTAAAGCATTAACAATGGCATGGTCGCCGCATCCCGGACACCAGCGAACGTATTGATCGCTTTTAAAATCTCTTGCTGTATATTGCGTACTAACTGAATTTTCCATAAAAATAACTGTTTAATATCCCAAACATTTACCAATTCGAATGCAAGAAGCCTTGACTAAAGGCTCTCGACAAGTTCTACAATTTCATGAACTGCAAAGGGCTGCCCTTGCACCCGATTATATTGCAACAAATCAACTCCTTTGAGTTTTGTTTTCAAATAGCCTGCAAATTGTCCGTTATTAAGCTCACAAACAACTATTTTCTTTCCTTTATATTGGTCAAAAACCTCTTGCGTATTTCTCGGCAGCGGCTGAATATAATTAAAATGAGCTAAAGCAACTTTATGTCCTTCATTATTTGCCTGCTCAACTGCCGCAAGCAGATGTCCGTAAGTACTTCCCCAACCAACAAGCAGTATTTCGGCATTCTCATCTCCCAGAACTTTTAATTCGGGAATATGATTAGCTACATTTTCAATCTTCAATCTGCGCGTTTCAACCATTTTTTCATGATTGTCCGCATCGGTCGAAATAGCTCCTGTGTTATAATCTTTTTCCAAACCGCCATTACGATGTTCGAAGCCTTCCATTCCGGGCGTTGCCCAATAGCGAACTTTTGTTTCTTTGTTGCGCGTTAGCACATTAAAGTTCGATTTAAGATCTTCCGTCGCATAATTGGGTTGTATGGCAGCCAGTTCTTTCAACTTAGGCAGCTTCCACAGCGATGTTCCGTTAGCAATAAAAGAGTCGGTAAGCAAAATTACCGGAGTCATATGTTCCAAGGCAATTTTACTTGCCATAAAAGCGTAATGAAAACAATTTGCCGGAGTATCGGCAGCTATAACCACTAAAGGACTTTCGCCATTTCGCCCGTAGAGGGCTTGCGTCAAATCGGTTTGCTCTGTCTTTGTCGGCAGTCCTGTTGATGGACCTCCACGCATTACGTCTATAATTACCAAAGGAAGTTCCGCCATTACCGCAAGACCAATCGCTTCCGATTTCAGAGCCAAACCAGGTCCCGAAGTATTGGTAGCGGCAAGCGAACCGGCAAAAGAAGCTCCGATAGCTGTGGCGATTCCCGCTATTTCGTCTTCTGCCTGAATCACTTTTACGCCCAAATCTTTGCGAATCACCAATTCGTGCATAATATCCGTAGCGGGAGTGATAGGATAACTTCCCAAGAATAGTTCCAAGCCTGCTTTTTCAGCTGCTGCTATCAAGCCCCAAGCTGTTGCTTTATTTCCACTAATACTGGTATATTTTCCGGCAGGAAGTCTCTCGGAGTTTTCTACATTGTAAGTCGAAACTGCCAAATGCAGGTTATTTCCATAGCTGAAACCATCTGTAAGAACTTTCACATTGGCTTCCAGCAAACTTTCTTTTTTCTTGAATTTATTCTCCAAGAAATGCACCGCCTTATCTATCGGCTGATTGAAAAGCCAGCAAACCACGCCCAAAGCAAACATATTTTTGCTTCGAAGTACCGATTTATTATCAAGTCCGAAACCCTCCAAACTATCTTTAGTAAGTTGCGAAAGAGCTATCGGAACAAGTTGTATCGTGTCCGAGATATTTAATTCTTCGAAAGGATTGTCGGTAGTGAATGCTGCCTTATCCAAATCCGATTTTGCAAAAGAATCGGCATCGTAGATAATCACGCCGCCTTTTTTCACCTCCTTTGCATTTACTTTCAGCGCTGCCGGATTCATGGCAATCAACACATCGGCATCGTCGCCCGGAGTATAAACCCGAGTCGAACCTAAATGCACCTGAAAGCCTGACACACCGCTCAATGTCCCTTGAGGAGCCCTAATTTCGGCAGGAAAATCGGGAAAAGTAGAAATCTCATTTCCTAAAACTGCCGATATATTGGAAAACAATGTTCCCGTCAGCTGCATTCCATCGCCGGAGTCGCCCGAAAAACGAACAACAACCTGTTCCAAGGACTTTTTTTTAGTATTCATAATATAATTCGAAGCCTATTAATTAGCTTGCGCTAAATCTTATTTCCTCCGGAAGAGGAAATTCTTCTCACAATTTAAGGCTTCTTGCTTAAGTTTAATCTATAAATAAAATTAGTATCGTAATTCTTTTTTTCTAAAAACTCCCTTTGCAAGT
>DAIOHI010000244.1:0-4491 GCA_036744815.1 Paludibacteraceae bacterium | reverse complement strand
ACACATTGTTTTCCACCCAAATCGAAATATGCGATTTGTAATCTGAATGTTGAAGAGGCTCAAGAATTTCTTCAATCGGATAAACAATCCTTTTTTTCTTCTGGTTTTCATCCTTGGTATTTAAATCAATATTCCGAAAAACGTATAAGTGAACTGGAGCAAATGTTGTCGGATAAACGGATTCTCGCTATAGGAGAGTGTGGTTTAGATAAAAATACTTCTTTCACAATAAACGAACAGCAATTTGTATTCGAAAAACAAATAGCTTTATCCGAAAAATTTCGAAAACCGTTGATCATTCATTGTGTAGGATGTTTCAATGAATTGATTGCGATAAAAAAGAAATTGAATCCGCGGCAATTGTGGATTATTCATGGATTTCGAGGTAAAGCTCAATTGGCGGAACAATTGTTGCGTTCGGGTTGCAGTTTGTCTTTCGGCGAAAAGTTCAACGAGGAAAGCGTTCTTATAACGCCTTTTGAACGCTTTTTTGTTGAAACAGACGAAAGTAAATTGCCTATCGAAGTGATTTATCAACGCCTCGCCGAAGCGAAAAAATGTTCCGTTTCCGATCTTTCGGCGGGAGAGAGATGGCTCAATACTTTGTAATTTCTGTTACGACAACTTAATTCTTTTATTTCCGACAAAGTAATTTTTGTAAATTTGTGTCGTTTTCTAATATAGAACACTAAAATTATTCGATAATGAGAAAAGACCGCATACTTTGGGCTGATGACGAGATAGAACTTTTGAAGCCGCACATCCTTTTTTTGGAAGAGAAAGGTTACGAAGTGTTAACCACCACCAATGGTAAGGATGCTATCGACCTTTGCCGCAACGAAAGTTTTGACATTATTTTTTTGGATGAAAATATGCCCGGATTAAGCGGTTTGGAAACGCTTTCGCAGATAAAAGATATTGATCCGAATGTACCGATGGTAATGATTACCAAGAGCGAAGAGGAAAATATCATGAATATGGCGATCGGGAAAAAAATAGCCGATTACCTGACAAAACCTGTTAATCCGAGTCAGATATTGCTGACATTGAAAAAGAATATTCATCGTCGCGAAATTGTGACCGAACATGCTACATCGGCTTATCGTTCGGAATTTGGACGTATCGGCATGCAGATAAACGATTCGCTCACTTACAACGATTGGGTGGATGTATATAAGAAATTGGTGTATTGGGAATTGGAACTTTCGGAAGCAGAAAACGGCATGGACGAAATGCTGATGATGCAAAAAACAGAAGCCAATTCCACTTTTGCGAAATTTATCAAGCGAAATTACATTGATTGGTTTAAAAACACCGAAGAGCGTCCGTTGACAAGCCCGGAGATTTTTAAAACCAAAGTTTTCCCTTTGCTCGATAGCGGTGAAAAAGTGTTTTTTGTGTTGGTCGATAATTTCCGTTACGATCAATGGTGTTTGCTGCGTGCATTATTGAACGAGTTTTATCATGTTGATGAAGAAGATATGTATTGTACGATGCTGCCTACGGCGACTCAATACGCGCGAAATTCTATTTTTGCAGGACTTTATCCTTTACAAATACAAGAAATGTTTCCGCAATTTTGGGTTGACGAAGAAGAAGAGGAAGGGAAAAATCTTTACGAAAGAGATTTGCTCGAAACTCAGATTCAACGTTTTAGAAAGAAATATACTTTTTCCTATCATAAAATAAACGATTCGGCATCTTGCGAACGCTTGATTCATCAGCTTCCGAATTTGGACGACAATCAATTGAATGTTTGCGTGCTTAATTTTATTGATATGCTTTCGCATGCACGTACCGATTCGAAAATGATGCGCGAATTGGCAAATGATAACGGTGCTTATCGTTCGCTGACCATGTCGTGGTTTAAGCACTCGTCAACTTACGATTTGCTGAAAGCTATTGCGCAGCGAGGATACAAAGTGGTTTTCACAACCGATCATGGAATGATTCAGGTGGATAATGCTTTGAAAGTTATCGGCGATAAAGCGACAAATGTGAATTTGCGTTATAAAGTAGGCAAAAGCTTAAGTTACAATAGAAAAGAAGTTTTCGAAGTGAAAAATCCGACGGAAATTGGTTTGCCGAGTCCAAATGTAAGTTCGACTTATATTTTTGCGAGCAATAATGATTTTTTTGCTTATCCTAATAACTATAATTATTATGTTAGTTATTACAAAAACACTTTCCAACATGGAGGAATATCATTAGAAGAAATGTTGGTTCCGATAGCAACTTTGAGTCCAAAAGAATAAACATATAATTTGAAACTATTAGATATGAAAAAGAATAAACTTACAATTTTTAGCTTATTGTTGCTTGCTTTTACTATTTCTGCTTGTGGAAATCGAAGCGCTGAAACTTCAACAGAAAAATCATTTCAAAAAATTGACATTAAAAAGTTGGCGGATAATCCGGTATCACTTTTTGCTGATAATTGGTTTGTCGTTTCTGCTGGCGATTCTACGGCTTTCAATCCGATGACTATCAGTTGGGGAGCTTTGGGGCATGTTTGGGGAGAGCCTGCCGTTACAATTTACATTCGCAACAGCAGACATACTTATCCTTTTATCGACAATGGAAAGTATTTTGTACTCAATGCTTTCGACGAAGAATATCGCGATAAAGTGAAATTTATCGGATCGAATTCGGGACGCGATTTAGATAAAGTGAAAGAAACTGGATTGACTCCGAAGTTTACAGAGAACGGAAATCCTTACTTCGATGAAGCTCGCTTGGTAATCGAATGCGAAAAAATCTATTTTGACGATATTGTTCCCGCGCAATTGTTTGAAGAAGGACAAAAAATGTATTCTGCTGATTCCGACGAAACGCACCGCATGTTTATCGGACGAATTATAAATGTGTGGGAAAAGAAATAAGCGATTTATGAAAACATATACTAATGTAAAAGACCTCGGCAATTTGCAGGAAGCTGTAAAAGAGGCATTGGAAATCAAGAAAAATCGTTACGCTTATAAACATCTTGGTGAGAATAAAACGTTGCTGATGGTGTTTTTCAATTCGAGTTTACGTACACGCTTGAGTACTCAAAAAGCCGGAATGAATTTGGGAATGAACACCATTGTGCTTGACATCAATCAAGGTGCTTGGCAACTCGAAACGGAGCGTGGAGTAATTATGGACGGCGATAAACCGGAACATATTCTCGAAGCGATTCCGGTAATGGGTTGTTATTGCGATGTAATCGGTGTGCGTGCTTTTGCCAAATTCGAAAATAAGGCTTACGATTACGAAGAAACGGTTATCAATCAATTTATCCAATATTCCGGAAAACCTGTTTTTAGTATGGAAGCTGCTACGGGACATCCATTGCAAGCTTTTGCCGATTTGATTACGATTGAAGAATATAAAAAAACGGCTCGTCCGAAGGTGGTGTTGACTTGGGCGCCTCATCCGAAAGCCTTACCGCAAGCCGTTCCCAATTCCTTTGCCGACTTTATGAACGAAGCCGATGTGGATTTTGTTATTACGCATCCGAAAGGTTACGAGTTGGCTGAAAAATATGCACGCAACGCACGTGTGGAATACGATCAAATGAAGGCTTTCGAAGGAGCTGATTTTATTTATGCCAAAAATTGGGCTGCTTATCAGGATCCGAATTACGGAAAAATACTCAGTACCGACCGTTCATGGACAGTGAGCGAGCGACAAATGGCAGTAACGAACGAGGCTCATTTTATGCACTGTCTTCCTGTGCGCCGCAATATGATTGTTACGGACGACGTGATCGAAAGTCCGCAGTCGATTGTGATTCCCGAAGCTGCTAACCGCGAAATATCGGCACAAGTGGTTATAAAAAGAATGCTGGAAAGTTTGTAACATTAAAATTTTTAAATCCCCGACAAAATCAGTACTTTTGTCGGGGATTTTCGTTTAATTCTGCTATCTTTCATTCGAAAAAATACTTACCTTTGTAGGGTTATGCGTTATTTATTTCCCATATCATTCCGCATGTTGTTTCTTAATATTAAGAAACGCGATGGCTTTATCCTATCTTAATAGACAACTCATTTTCAATCACAATTATTGATATCGACTGAAAATCGATCTTCAATCCTCTATTATTTATTCAGCAAATTTTTAATGAATAATCTGCGCAAAGCATTGGTCTTTTTGCGCAATATTTTTATTTGTAAAACAACAAAATATATATAATTATGGAATTACCTTTTGCAGAATCGTATAAGATAAAAATGGTGGAAAGCATTCGCAAAAGCACGCGAGAAGAGCGTGAAATGTGGATAAAAGAAGCTAAATACAATTTATTCAATCTGAAAAGCGAACAAGTATTTATCGACCTGCTTACCGATTCGGGAGTAGGAGCGATGAGCGATAAACAATGGAGTGCCATGCTCGAAGGCGACGAGAGTTATGCGGGAGCTCGTTCTTATTATCTTTTGAAAGATGCTGTCAAAGATATTTTGGGCTTCGATTACTTTTTGCCAACTCATCAGGGACGCGCGGCTG
>DAIOHI010000243.1:0-4517 GCA_036744815.1 Paludibacteraceae bacterium | reverse complement strand
TGAGCCTCTCATGGGACTCGAACCCACGACCTACTCATTACGAATGAGTTGCTCTACCAACTGAGCTAAAGAGGCTTTTTTCGAAAAAGCGCTGCAAATATATTATTTTTTTATTACTCCGTAATCCATTTCTCTCTATTTTATTTCATAACAAATAGAATTTTTATCCTCAGAAGCGAGAAAATAGGTTAAGATTTTTTTATCCGTCATTTATAATCCGTTTATTTATTTTCAATTAATTATATTTGTAGCGTTTTTATAAAAAATATTATGCTGAGAAGATTTTACGAACATTTCGTCCCCGAATTTTGTTAAAACAAAATCTATCTTGCTCCAAAAAATAACGGACATAAAACACATATATCGATTTAGTTATGACAAAACGATTCTTTCTTTTTTTATTAGCAACCATTGCTCTATCTGCTGTAAGCGCGCAAATTTATGAACCTGTAAAATGGACAATCGAAAAACGAGTAACAGGCGAAAAGACCGCTGAGATTGTTTTTACGGCAAAAATTGACAAAGGTTGGCATGTGTACAGCACCAACATTCCTGAAGATGGACCGCGACCAACATCTGTGGCTTTCGAAAAACTGAAGAAGGCTAAAAAAGCCGGAGAGCTGACATCGCCTTCGCGCTTGCACAAAGAATACGATCCTAACTTCGATATGGAATTGGCATGGTACAACGATGAAGCTATTTTCGTACAAAAACTGACTTTGGAAGATGCCTCAAAAGCAGTTGTCAGTGGCTATATCGAATTTATGGCATGCAACGACCAAACTTGCCTTCCTCCTACCCAAGAACATTTTTCATTTAATTTCAATGCCTCAGCAGCTCCGGTGGCAAGCTCCGAAACAGTAGAAACAAACGAAGCAGTTACGGACATACAGCCATTGGTTCTGTCTGACGCAAACAACGTAAGTGATTATTGGACTCCGGTAATCGACGAACTTCGCGATTTCGGTAACGAAGGCGACGCCGCTTCTTCATGGTCGCTTTGGCTAATATTTCTTGCCGGGATAGCCGGTGGTTTTATCGCTTTGTTCACGCCTTGCGTATGGCCCATTATCCCGATGACGGTAAGTTTCTTTTTGAAACGTTCGGAGAATAAATCGCATGGTCGCCGCGACGCTATTTTCTACGGACTTTCCATCATCATTATATACGTTACGCTGGGGATTCTGATAACGCTTATTTTCGGTGCAAGCGCATTGAACAGTTTATCAACAAGCGCAGTATTCAACCTATTTTTCTTTGCATTGCTGGTGTTGTTCGCCGTCTCTTTCTTTGGAGCTTTTGAAATAACCCTGCCTTCGTCGTGGACAACAAAAATAGACGCGAAAGCCGAAAGCACCGCCGGATTCTTAGGCATTTTACTCATGGCTTTCACTTTGGTATTGGTATCATTTTCGTGCACCGGACCTATTATCGGAACCGTTTTGGTAGAGGTCGCAGGAAGCGGTTCCATTCTGGCTCCGGCAATTGCCATGTTGGGTTTTGCCGTAGCGCTTTCCATTCCATTTACCTTATTCGCCGTTTTCCCATCGTGGTTGAAATCCATGCCAAAATCGGGCGGATGGCTCAATACGGTAAAAGTCGTATTGGCATTTCTCGAACTGGCACTCGCGCTTAAATTCCTTTCAGTTGCCGACTTGGCTTACGGATGGCGAATACTCGACCGCGAAGTATTCGTTGCACTTTGGATCGTTATTTTCTTCCTCTTGGGTATGTACCTGCTCGGAAAAATACGTTTCCCGCACGACAGCGAAAAGAAACACACATCGGTAATCGGCGTATTTTTAGCCATTATTTCCTTCGCGTTTTCCGTATATATGATTCCTGGATTGTGGGGCGCGCCTCTGAAAGCAATAAGCGCCTTCGCTCCCCCACTCTACACGCAGGATTTTAATCTCTACAACAAGGAAGTGCATCCTGCATTTACCGACTACGATTTAGGAATGGCTTATGCTGCCGACCAAGGGAAGCCCGTTATTCTTGACTTTACGGGCTACGGTTGTGTGAATTGCCGCGAAATGGAAGCTTCCGTTTGGCTCGATCCAGAAGTAAAGGATTTGCTTACAAATAAATTCATCCTTATAAGCGTTTATGTAGATGACAAAACGCCTCTTGCCAAGCCATATACGGTTACGGAAAACGGGAAAACACGGAAAATAAATACCGTTGGCGACAAATGGAGTTATTTGCAACGCCACAAATTCGGAGCTAACGCGCAGCCATTCTATGTAATGCTCAACAACGAAGGCAAACCAATGAATTCGTCATACGCCTACGATAAAGACCCACGTATATTTGCCAAATGGCTGAAGCAAGAAAAGATTGAATAAAACTTCCGTCGCACTACGGAGAAGTCAAACAGAATGTGCAAGCATTCCGTAGCACTACAGAGAGGTCAAACAAGATGTGCAAGCATTCCGTAGCACTACAGAGAAGACAAACCAAATGCGCAAGCATTCCGTAGCACTACGGAGAAGTCAAACAGAATGTGCAAGCATTCTGTAGCACTACGGAGAAGACAAACCAAATGTGCAAGCATTCTGTAGCACTACAGAGAGGACAAACTAAATGTGGGAGCTTTCCGTTGCACTACGAAGACAAAACTAACTGTGATTTTGACAGTCCTTTAACACATACCTGCCAATATGCCACCCGATTTCTGCCAAAAACAGGAATCGGGTGTTTTGGCAAAATTATTGTGCTATATTTGCAGGCGCAAAAATCAACAAAAAACGATTCGCCCACGAAAGGATAAAAACATCAGAAGGTCATTTGGTTATTGTTCTTTCGGATAGCATAACATCGAAAATATTAAACAAAAAGATATGAGCAAAAACAAAAAAAATCATCACGAAGAAGATGAATTGAACGAGCAGACTCAAGTTAATGATACGCAGCAAGAAAATACTGAGGAAATTTCCGATGAGATGGACAATCTGCAAAAAGAAAATAAAGATTTGAGCGATAAAAATCTTCGTTTGATGGCGGAATTTGACAATTACCGCAAACGCTCGTTGAAAGAACGCATTGATCTGATAAAAACAGCAAACGAAAAACTATTGGCTGACATGCTTCCTTTGATAGATGATTTCGAGCGCGGCATACAAGCAATGGAATCAAGCGAAGACATCAACGCCCTGAAAGAAGGAGTAGATCTTATTTACTCAAAATTTATTTCTTTCCTTAATCAAAACGGAGTAAAGGTTATCGAAACTGAAAACGCTCCTTTCGACACGGAATATCACGAAGCGGTAACCACCTTCCCTACCCCCGATGAAAACATGAAAGGAAAAATCATCGACTGCGTATCGAAAGGTTACACATTAAACGACAAAGTTATCCGCTTCCCTAAAGTTGTGGTGGGCGAATAAATACTATTGACGATTTTAGATTTACGGATTGATGATTGAAAAAATCTGAAGTCTAAAATCTAAAATCTAAAATCCAATTTTTATGGCAAAAAAAGATTACTACGAAATACTTGGCGTTTCCAAAGATGCGAGTGCTGATGAGTTGAAAAAAGCTTACCGAAAAAAAGCGATAGAATTTCATCCAGACAAAAATCCGGGAGACAAAGAAGCCGAGGAGAAATTTAAAGAAGCCGCGGAAGCTTACGAAGTCTTGAGCGACCCCAACAAACGTCAGCGTTACGATCAGTTCGGACATTCGGGTGTAGGCGGAGCCGGAGGTTTCAGCGGAGGCGGAATGAATATGGAAGACATATTCTCGCATTTCGGCGATATTTTTGGTGGACATTTCGGCGGCTTTGGAGGATTCAGCGGATTCGGAGGCTCTTCTAGAGGCGGTCAGCGAGTTCGCCGCGGTTCCGACCTTCGCGTGAAAGTAAAACTGAACTTAGAGGAAATAGCCAATGGCGTTGAGAAAAAGATAAAAGTAAAAAAATACGTTACTTGTTCTAAATGTCAAGGAACAGGCGCAGCAGAAAACACTTCGCCCGTTACCTGTACAACTTGTCATGGTTCGGGACACGTAACCCGCGTTCAGCAAACCATTCTCGGAGCGATGCAGACTCAATCCGAATGTCCCACTTGCGACGGAAGCGGAAAAATCATCAAAGACAAATGTGTTCATTGCAACGGCGAAGGAATCGTACTTGCGGAAGATGTTATCACTATCAACATCCCTGCGGGAGTGATGAATGGCATGCAACTTTCGGTTAGCGGAAAAGGAAACGCGGCACGAAGAGGCGGCGTAAATGGCGATTTGTTGGTGCTTGTAGAAGAAGAACCACACGAAGAGTTAATACGCGACGAAAACGACCTGATATACAATTTGCTTTTGAGCGTTCCGGAAGCAGCTTTAGGAAGTTCGATAGAAATTCCAACCATCGAAGGAAAAGCTAAAATAACCATCGCGCCCGGCACACAGCCCGGAAAGATATTGCGTCTGCGCGGAAAAGGATTGCCGAGCGTAAACCGATACGGGAAAGGCGACTTGTTGGTAAATATCGGAGTTTATATTCCCGAAAAACTCAGCAA
>DAIOHI010000242.1:0-4518 GCA_036744815.1 Paludibacteraceae bacterium | reverse complement strand
AGCGCGCTCAACACCGACATTAAAGGCGGAATATCCAAACGAAAAATCATTTCCGGAAGCGGTTTTGAGGCTGTATTTTCAGTTGCAATATGCAATAAAGGAATCACATTATATCCGATAAAAGCTGCCAAAACAGCACTTCCGATACAGGAAAGATAAACCAACAGTGCAGCCGTTCCTAACAAAGATGAGGCACTTTCGCTCAACCTTGTAATGGATGGCGCAATAAATCCGAAAATCAACAAAGGAATTAAAAAGAAAATAATCTGACCGAGCAGATATCGAATAGGCAAAATAAAATTCATCATATTTTCCGACGAATATTGCCCAATCAGAAGCCCTGCAGCCACAGCAACAAACAAGCGAACACTTGTATTCGAAAGTATTTTTTTCATCTGCTTTTTAGCTATTGTTTTAATGATAAAGTTGGAAGCACGAAAAGTAGTTTTGTGCTTCCAACTCTATTTATGTATATTAATAACCGGGATTTTGAGTAATTCCAAGGTCATTTCCCGACAAACCTTTCGGAATAGGGAAACGATAGAATTTACCGCTCACATTATCCGTTTTAGAATGAAGATGTTTGTAAATTTTCGCGAAGAAAGGATAATTGGTTTTCACGCTTCCGGCAGCACTTCCGTCGTTCTCTGCACCAAACTTTGCCACTTGCGATTCAACAGATTTATAATCTTCTTTGTAGTATTCAAACTTTGGAGTTTCTTCCAAAACGGTAGCTACCAACTTACGCCAGCGAACAAGATTTTGCCAATGTCTTTGTTCGAAGAAAAGTTCCAGATACCATTCCTTTTCCAAATCCGTTTGTGTTAGCGTGGATAAAGTTTTCAATCCGGCTCTTTCTCTCAATTCGTTAATGGGTTTCGCTGCTTCGCTGGCTTGTCCCAAATTAAGTAACGCTTCTGCTTTGGTAAGCAACACTTCTGCATAGCGAATTTCGATGCGGTTAATATTATTAGGTTGTCCTGCTGCAGAACCTGGTGCAACTTCATAATATTTCGAGTTTCGGTGAATATATTTACCAATACGCGGCGACGTTACAGGATATACAAAATCATAGCCTTTATAATCACTAGCTTTTGTTATTTTACTTGCCAAAGGCTCATCCTCATTATACAAATGATTAAGTATTGAAACAGCTTTGCGCTTATCATCATCCGAAAATTGGTTAAGCAAAGTCACGTCGGCAGGACCTATGTGATTATCCTGATACAAATCGAAACGGAAAGTGAAAGGGCAATGTGTCTGGTGATTCCCCTGCGCATCACCTTGATTATCTCCATCATGATGAATAGTAAAAATGTGTTCTACGGAACGATTTTCGGCAGGAACACCGAAGTTGTCCTCAAAATCGGATTCCAACTGATAATTTTTGCTATTAATTACTTTATCAGCATATTCCGCCGCTTTTTTCAATTTATCACTATCCCAATGAGGACCATGTGTCGGATCGGTATTTCGAGTCGCAATTTCCGCAACATCGCTTTGAGATAATGGACCACTCGCCCATTGCAGATAAGCGCGTGCAAGAATTGCGTTTGCTGCACCTTTACTCGGATTGGAACGAATTTGATCGTAGGAAGGTAAATCAACTTCGGCTTCCGTCAAATCTTTCACAACTTGCGCATACACTTCTGCAATGGATTTGCGTGTTGTTTGATCAGCCTGTGAAGGATTCGTTGTTAATATAAGCGGAACTTCTCCCCAAAGTTGAACTAAATAAAGGTAATTCAATCCGCGTACAAATTTGGCTCTTGCCCTTGCCAAATTGATTACATCTTGCGAAAGATTGCCTCCGGCATAACTGGAATCCGCTTTAGCAATCGTACGGTTAGCTTCACCGATACTTACATAAAGATAATTGAATATCTTTGTTGGATACCAGTTGTTTACATCGGTTTTAAACAAACTAACCAAAGGACCATCGGCATCATCGGCACCTTCGAAACTGATGGTGTTTTCCGTAGCTGATTCGAGTAGAAACGAATAAGAAGAACTTAAACGCTGAAGAGGAGGAAAAACGGCATTAACCGTTGCCAAAGCTTCCTGATCCGACTCCCAAGCCGAATCGCCTGTGATTACATTCGGACTGTCGGGATCATTTGTGTCACAGGAATTCAGTGCTGTAGAAGTAAGCACAATGGCTGCAATAGCTGCCAAATTAAAAATAATCTTTTTCATAACTTAAAAAAATGAATTGTTAATACTACTAATTGATCTTTGATAAATATCTTGTAAATAAAAATATGATTTTAAAAAGTAATGCTCACACCCGTAGAAACAGTCCGAGCCATGGGATAAGTTCCTAAATCAATGCCTTTTGCAACTTCAGGATCATAACCTTTATATCCGGTTAAAGTCAGCAGATTTTGAACTGTTGCAAACAAGCGTAATTTTAATGGAAAGCTGGATGGGAGAAAAGAAAATTTCCCCAAAGTATATCCTAACGTAACGGTTTTTAGTCGCAAATAAGACGCGTCTTCGATATAGCGACTATCCAGCTCGGAAGAAAGCGGAACATTAGTTATGCGTGGAACTGTCGTGGACGGATTAGTCGAAGTCCAACTGTCAAGCAAAACTGCAGAGCCGTTGTAAGCATCGTTGGGACTTTCCAAATAACGTCGCAGCAAGTTATAAACTTCATTGCCATGAGATCCTTGCAAGAGCACAAAAAAGTCGAAGTTCCGATAATTGATCGTTGTGGAAAAACCGTAGGTAAAATCAGGTTGACGGCTTCCAAGTACAACACGATCGTATTTATCAATGTGCTTATCCTCGTTGCTATCTTTGAATTTCGGATCGCCGGGTTGAAGTGTTGTGTAAGCCGGACTCGTCGGCAATTTCGATGCATCTTCGTCGCTTTGCACCACTCCTTCGAATTCCAATCCGTAGAACGAACCCAAGGACTCTCCTACCCGCAGAATTTCAATTCCATCTATGATGTCGCCATTACCATTAAGCTTGGTTATAGTGTTAATATTTTTCGCAACATTGCCGGAAAAGCTCCAGTGAAAATTCTTTTTATCTACAGCTACCACATTCAACGAAAACTCAATACCTTTATTGACAACATTCCCTACATTGACTAATTGTTTGTTTTCTTCCCCTAAATTCGGCGGAATACTCAACAGCAAATCCGAAGTTTGCTTGTAATACAAATCTGTTGTTGCAGAAATTCGGTGATTCAAAAATCCGGCATCCAATCCGATGTTGTGCTGAGTTGTCGTTTCCCATTTCAAATTATCATTTCCACTGTTTCCAACCTTGTATGCCACGCTTCCGCCATAGCGGGTAGCTTCCAGAAATTGTAGAAATTCGTAATCGCCTATTTCCTGATTGCCAACGCTGCCTGTACTTAAGCGGAGTTTCAAATTATTTAAAGGTCGAAAATCTCGCAGAAAACTTTCTTCATTTATGTTCCAAGACAATCCAATTGAAGGAAAAAAGCCCCATTTATGATTTTTTGCAAAACGCGTAGAATAATCGCTTCGAAAATTTGCCGTTAAGTGATACCGATCGAGCAAAGAATAATTTATCCGACCGAGCAAGGAGTAAAGTTTGCTATTTGTAGTTCCGCTCAAAATCGGCGTATCGCCATAAGGCGTTCCATCCTGCAAATTGCTTACACCAAGCGCTTCGTTCGTAAATTTGGAACTCATAGTGCTAACGAAATTCATTTTTGTGTCCTGATAAGTATAACCCGCCAAAGCATCGAAGGAATGAATATCATTCAGTCGTTTCGTGTAGGACAAGGTAAATTCGGTCAGTAGAATTTCAACGGTTTTATTCCCGACGCCGCCTATTCCGCTTGGTTCCAAGCCTAATGCTGTATAAGAAGGAGAAAAGTAATTTTGAGTTACATGGCTGATATTATTTCCTACATTGACCTTAGCGGTCAATCCATCAATAGGAGAATATTTTGCATAGAAATTGCCGAGAAAAGTCGTATTAATGGTTTGCGCCGTGCTATTTTTCAAATCGGATATTGGATTAGCCGTTTTGCTTCCTTCGCGTAAATAAGCGTATTCGAAAGGATTATTATAATTATAGCTCCCGTCTGCATTATAAAAAGGAACAACAGACGGTATATACAAGGCGTAAGTCAGAGAATTTGCAATTCCTTTGGAGTAAGGCGAACTATTGTAGTTGACGCCCTCGAAAGTAGTGAGACTTTTCTGGCTGCTTTTATTCGCCGTTAAGTTGACACCTACCGAAAATCGGGAAAACACTTCGCGGTCGTAATTAATTCTTCCGACAAAACGATCGAAACCCGAATTCAGAATAATACCTTCCTGAGACAAATAATTTCCCGACAGGAAGTACTGCGATTTTTCATCTCCTCCGCTAATGCTAAGCGAGTGATTCTGCGTTTTTCCTGTTTGCAAAACTGCTTCTTGCCAATCGTATCCTTCTCCCAACGATTCAATTTGAGCATCACTGTATCCGGGTTTATTTAAGAAATAATCTTTTTGAATCCGCGCCCATTCCGAAGCATTTAGTAGC
>DAIOHI010000241.1:0-4519 GCA_036744815.1 Paludibacteraceae bacterium | reverse complement strand
TTTCCGGGAGGAGCAAACGTAACAGGAAATATATCGGTTACTTTTGCCTTGGCTGTTTGTACATTTCTAATAACAAATTTATACGGTACTCGCGAGTATTGGCGGGAAATATTTTGGCCCGATGTGCCTATTTTGCTTAAAGTTCCGATTCCTATCATGCCTTTCGTCGAAATATTAGGTGTTATCACAAAACCTTTTGCTTTGATGGTACGTTTATTTGCCAATATGATGGCGGGGCACATGATTCTGCTCGTGCTTGTCGGATTGATATTTATTTTCTACGGAATGATAGGTCCGGCGGTGGCTTCGGGCGTTTCGTTGCTTTCATTATTTTTTTCCATTTTCATGCTCACGCTCGATGTGCTGATTTCTTTCATACAAGCTTATGTGTTTACGATGCTTTCGGCAATTTTTATCGGTTTGGCACGAGTGGAACCTCATTCACATTAAAAAAATGATTTAACAATAAATACATTATTAATTTAACAAATAAATAAAAAATTATGTTACTAACAATTTTATTACAAGCTGCGGCGGGAGCCGGAATAGCAAAATTAGGTGCTGCCTTAGGAGCCGGATTAGCTGCAATTGGAGCAGGTTTGGGTATTGGTCGTATTGGTGGACAAGCGATGGATGCAATTGCTCGTCAACCGGAATCAGCCGGCGATATCCGCGCAAGTATGATTGTGATTTCCGCATTGATTGAAGGTGCCGCTTTGTTGGCTATTATTGTTTGTGCATTAGCTATTTTCTTATAATATGGAACTTTTCAAGCCCGAAATTGGTCTTATAATCTGGATGCTTATTCCGTTTCTGGTAGTTTTCGGACTGCTGGCGAAATTTGCATGGCCCAGTATTATCAAGGGTGTCGAAGAAAGAGGGAAGTTTATCGACGACTCTATTCAATCGGCAAAAGAAGCTAACGAACGATTGGCGGGTATAAAGGAAGAGGGCGAGAAAATTTTAGCTGAGGCTCGTGCTGAACAATTGCAAATATTGAAAGAAGCTGGAGTGATGCGCGAAAAAGTGATTGAAGAAGCCAAAAATCAGGCGCGCTCAGAAGCGGAAAAATTATTAGTAAGAGCTAAGGAAGATATCGCCAAAGAACGTGAAGATGCCATTCGTCAAATCCGTCAAGAAGTAGCTTTACTGTCAATTGATATTGCTGAAAAAGTGATTCGCGAGCAGTTGGACGAAAAAGAAAAACAAGTGAATGTGATCAATCGCTTGTTGGATGAGATTAATATATCAAAATCGTAGAAAAAGATGAATTCGGGGCTCATATCCTATCGTTACGCAAAAGCTTTGCTGCAATTTGCCGATGCGCAAAATGCAACTGATGCCGTTTATTCAGAAGCCAAGCTTGTTGAAGCTTCTTTTAAACATGCGACAAAGATTCGTTCGGTATTGGCAAATCCGGTTATTTCCAAATCGGAAAAGCAAAAATTGCTCTTATTGACAGCCGGAGATTCTCCAAGCAAAACCTTGGAGAATTTTGTTGATTTAATCATCAAAAATGGACGTGAAGGCAATTTTGAACGGATTATGCGTAAGTATGTTGAGCTTTACCGTGAGAAGCATCAAATTCATTCGGCTAAATTAACCACAGCTTTGAAGCTTGATTCTGCTGTCGAAAAAAAGATATTAGACAGGATAAAGCAAACGATAGGAGGAAGCATTGAGGTCGAAAAAAATGTAGATCCTGATATATTGGGTGGTTTTGTATTCGAAGTTGATTACACTCGTTTGGATGCGAGCTTATCGCGGCAATTGGCAGCCATTAAAAAAGAATATGTTTTAAACAATAGCAAAGCGCTATAATTCTTTTTCAAAAAAGATTTTTTTAAGTTTAACAATTAAGATTTCTTTCCCCAAAAAATCGAGCGATCGAAGGGATAAAAATATACGAAGATGTCGGAAAAAATAAAAGTGAGCGAAGTGTCGGAAATCCTTCTGAAACAATTAGAAGGTATAGATACAAGTGTTCAGTTTGATGAAGTTGGCACAGTATTGCAAGTAAGTGATGGTGTAGCGCGCATTTATGGGCTTTGGAATGCAGAAGCCAACGAATTGCTGGAGTTTGAAAACGGCGACCGTGCCATTGTGATGAATCTTGAAGAAGATAATGTCGGCGCCGTTTTGTTAGGGAATACAAGTAATGTTCGGGAAGGTTATACTGTAAAACGAACCAAACGAGTAGCTTCTATTCTTGTTAGCGAAGATATGTTAGGACGCGTTATCAATCCTTTGGGCGAAGCTTTGGATGGAGGCGGAAAAATAGGCGGCGAAATGTTGGAGATGCCATTGGAACGTAAAGCTCCCGGTGTTATTTTCCGTCAGCCGGTAAACCAACCTTTGCAAACGGGATTGAAAGCTATTGACGCAATGATTCCTATCGGACGCGGACAACGTGAATTGATTATCGGTGACCGTCAGACGGGAAAAACAAGTATTGCGATAGATACGATTATTAATCAACGTTCGAGTTTTGAAGCAGGAGAGCCTGTTTATTGTATCTATGTTGCAGTAGGACAAAAAGGTTCGACAGTCGCTTCTATTGTTAATACTTTGCGCGAAGCGGGAGCTATGGATTATACTATTGTTGTAGCTTCGAATGCTTCGGATCCTGCCGCGATGCAGTATTTTGCTCCTTTTGCCGGAGCTGCTATCGGCGAATATTTCCGCGATACAGGTCGTCACGCATTGGTTGTGTACGATGACTTATCGAAACAAGCCGTGGCTTACCGCGAAGTTTCGTTGATCCTTCGCCGTCCGTCGGGACGTGAAGCTTATCCGGGCGATGTTTTCTATTTGCACTCTCGCTTATTGGAACGTGCCGCGAAAGTTATTAATCGTCAGGAAGTGGCAGAAAAAATGAACGACCTTCCGCCTTCTTTACAAGGAAAAGTAAAAGGTGGTGGCTCGTTAACAGCATTGCCAATTATTGAAACGCAGGCGGGCGATGTTTCTGCTTATATTCCCACGAACGTGATTTCAATTACCGATGGGCAGATTTTCTTGGTAACCGACTTGTTTAATCAAGGAAATCGTCCGGCGATTGATGTTGGTATTTCCGTATCGCGCGTAGGTGGTAATGCTCAAATCAAAGCGATGAAGAAAGTTGCCGGAACACTGAAAATCGACCAAGCTCAATTCCGTGAATTGGAAGCGTTTACCAAGTTTGGCAGCGATATGGATTCTGTTACGGCAATGACAATTGATAAAGGACAGAAAAATGCGCGTTTATTGGTTCAATCCTTGCATAAACCAATGCCGGTGGAAAAACAAATCGCCATTCTTTACTGCGGAACGCACGGCTTGTTATCCAAAGTATCTTTAGAGAAAGTATCGGAATTTGAGAAAGAATTTTTATCTATTCTCGAATTATCCTATAAAAAAGAAACACTTGATTTGTTGAAAGAAGGCGTTATTAACGACGAAATTACTGCAATTTTGGAAAAAGTGGCGAAAACAGTGGCAGAAGGACTTAAATAATTGACGATTTTGGTTTTACGATTTTAGGTTGAACTTGACCAAAGAGCTAAGGATATTCTAAAATCGTAAATCATAAATCTAAAATCAGAGAAATGGCATCATTAAAAGAAATAAAAGGACGCATTCAATCCGTAAAATCGACTCAGAAGATTACTTCGGCAATGAAAATGGTTTCGTCGGCTAAATTGCGTAAAGCGCAAAAAGTGATCGAAAATTTTCTGCCTTACGAGAATAAGTTGGGACTTTTACTGCAAAATTTCTTAAGTGCAGAAGAAAGCGATATTTCTTCGCCTTTGTCGGAAACGAGAGAAGTAAAACGTGTCGCTATTGTTGCCATATCATCCAATTCAAGTTTATGCGGCAGTTTTAATGCTAATGTTGTTCGTAAATTTGAGCAGACGGTTGATGCTTACCGTTCTTTGGGAGAAGAGAATATTCTTGTATATCCTATCGGGAAAAAAATACAAAAAGCATCTTCGAAAATGAAACTCAAGTCGCAGTGTGAATTGGATGAATTGATTGATAAACCGAATTATGATGGTGCCGCCGAGCTTGCTAAAGAATTGATTCATCTGTTTTTGAAGAAAAAAGTGGATCGGGTTGAGCTTATTTATCATCACTTTCATAGCCGGAGTTCTCAGATTTTGCAGCATAATGTGTTTCTGCCCATCGAATTGAAGCAATCAGAGAATCGTACTGTTTCTATCAATTACATTGTAGAACCGGATAAAGAGTCTATTCTCGACGAATTGCTTCCTAAAGTGCTGCGTTTGAAAATATATGCCGCATTGTTAGATTCGAGCGCATCGGAGCATGCCGCGCGAACTATCGCTATGCAAATGGCTACCGAAAACGCCAACGATCTTTTGCAGGATCTCTCTTTGCAATATAATAAATCACGCCAACAAGCTATTACCAACGAATTGCTTGATATTATCGGAGGTTCGTTTGGAATGAATTAGGCTATGTTAGATAAAATGGATTTAAGTTGATAATACAGATTTGTAGATACTCTTGCTTCTCT
>DAIOHI010000240.1:0-4542 GCA_036744815.1 Paludibacteraceae bacterium | reverse complement strand
AGGATGGTATTATCGGAACTCACGAAGCTTCAAGTTATCGTCGTTATACTTTTCGAAGCAATTCGGAGCGTAAACTAAAGGACATCGTTACAATCGGACAACATCTTACTTTTAGTTATGTCAACTCGGCTGGTGTCGGCGACGGAGGAATCTATGCTTCTTCGCCTGTGCGCACAGCGTTAAGCACAAGTCCTTTCCTGCCTATGTACGATGACAACGGAGCTTATCTGAACAACACCAATGGCGCAGGATCGATGTACAATGGAAATGTTTGGGTGCCTTGGGTCGAAGGAGAACACAATCCTTATGCCGAATTACTAATGAGACGTTCGCTCAATCAAACATCTAAATTGATTGGTGATGTTTATCTGCAAGTTGAACCGATAAAAGGATTGAAAATTAAAACTCTTTTCGGATTGGATTTGTATTCGGGAGGCAGTCGCAGCTTTGTTCCTGTATATCAACTGAGCAAATACACTTATAATAATGACGATTATGCCGAACAACGACTTAACAAAGGATATACATGGAGTTGGGATAATACGGTCAGTTATAATTTTGAAATAGGAGATCATGCTGTGGGCGTATTGGGCGGTATGTCGATGCGCGAGTTCCAAGGCGAAGATATGTGGATTAAAAACTCACAATTGGTAATTCCCGATTGGGAACACGCTTGGATTGACAACGCTTTGAATACGGATTATGCCAATCCTACTTTGACAGATTTCTCGGGCAAGCCGAGCGATGAATCTATGATGATGTCCTATTTCGGACGTATCAATTACGACTATAAAGAAACCTACTTGCTGAATGCCACTTTCCGTGCCGACGGCTCATCGCGTTTTGCAAAAAACAATCGCTGGGGTTATTTCCCTTCGATTTCTGTTGGTTGGATTGCTACAAACGAGGATTTCATTCCTGAAATTGCCGGACTCGATTTCTTGAAACTTCGCGCAAGCTGGGGACAAGTCGGAAATCAGAATATCGACGCTTATCAATACATGGCACTTATTAAAACAAATAATACTCTTTATCCTTTCGGCGAAGTAACACCGGAAGGAAGTCTCACTCCTGTTGGAGCCACAGGTAACAGCAATGGCGCTTTTGCCAGTCAATTGGCTAATTTAAATCTGAAATGGGAAACTTCGGAGCAAGTCGATCTTGGTTTCGACGCCTTTTTGTTGAATACGCGCTTAAGTGTGAATTTCGATTTCTATAATAAAATAAACCGCGATTGGTTGGTAAAAGCTCCCGTACTGGCTACAGCCGGTGCTGACGCGCCTTATATCAACGGAGGTAATGTACGCAATCGAGGCGTAGAGTTGGCTTTAGGCTGGAACGATCATGTAGGCAAACTTAACTATCATATTAGCGTAAACGGCTCCTACAATAAAAACGTTGTAACCGAAATTGCCGACGGAGTCGATTACATTTCAGGTGTTACCAACATGTTGTACAACAACTCGGCTGCCGCTTATCGTCAAGCTGAAATTGGCTTCCCAATCGGTTATTTCTGGGGATACGAAACGGACGGAATTCTACAAAACCCAGCGGAAGTAAATGAATATGTTGCCTTATTGAAAAATGATAAAAATAACAGTTTGCAAGGAACTGGTTTAGCAGCGGGCGATGTTCGTTTTGTGGATAAAAACAAGGACGGTAAAATTGATGAAAAAGACAAAACCATGATCGGAAGTCCGCATCCCGATTTCACTTTTGGATTCTCTCTCGGATTGGATTGGAAAGGACTTGATTTTTTATTGGCTGCTAATGGAGTTGCAGGAAACGAATTATTGCAATCTTACCATAATTATTCCGGCGACAACCACACCAACTATACTTCTGAAATTTTAGATCGTTGGCATGGTGACGGCACATCTAACACGACACCGCGCGTAACGGATGGTAAGTTTATGGCGAATTATCTGGTTTCTGACCTTTTCGTAAAAAATGGAAGTTTCTTACGCATCAGCAATGTTCAGTTAGGTTACGATTTTGCGACGTTGATCAAATCAAAAGCAATCAGCCAGTTGAGATGGTATGTAGCTGTTAACAACCTTTACACTTTTACAAGCTACAGTGGTTACGATCCTGAAATCGGTTTTGGTGTCGATAGTTCAACTTCAGGTATCGATGTGGGCTTTTATCCTCGTCCTCGCACTTACATGACGGGTGTTAATATTAAATTTTAACCCAATAGAGGAAAACAATATCATAAATATAGTTTAACAATTAATTGACTCAAAAGATGAAAAACATAAAATATATCATATTAATAGTTGGATTATCCCTCGCGTTGGGAGCCTGTTCGGATTTTTTGGATAGCGACCCAATTACCAAACTGGTAGATAGCAACTATTATAAAACCGAAGCCGATGCTGATGCCGCTCTCACCGGTTGTTACGATGGCTTGCAAATAGTAGAAGGATACGACGGAGCGGGAACTAGCTTTTTCCTTTCTTCGATAATTATGAGCGACGAATGTTTCGGTGGAGCAGGTACAGGAGATGGCTACGTATCGCAAGCTATCGATGCTTTTAATCAAAGCCGCGCAGCTACCGAAATGGATATTTACAATGGTCATTGGGTAGAATATTACAAAGCTTTGTATCGTTGCAATATGCTGCTCTCGAAAATGAATCAAATAGAATGGAAAACGGAAAAAAAGCGGAATACAATAGAAGCGGAAACACGTTTTTTACGTGCTTATCTTTACTTTCAAATGGTTCGTTTGTGGGGAGGAGTTCCTTTGGTTACCGAACCTTTGGACAGCAAGGATGCAAATCTTCCTCGTGCCGAAGTGGACGATATATATAGCGTTATCGAATCAGATTTGTTATTTGCCAGCGAACATGCACAGTTGAAAGGAGAAAAATGGACAAAATCATGGGCGCAAGTCAATGGAGGACATGCCAGCACATATGCCTCTAAAGCATTATTGGCACGCGTATTTCTTTTCTACACAGGTTATTATAATAAAACCACCCTTCCCGAAGGAACAACTAAAGATCAAGTTATTACGCAATTAAAAGATGTACTTAGCGCGACAAGCGGACACGACCTTTATCCTGATTTTAAACGTTTATGGCCCGCAGCCTGCTCAACAGTTGACGCAAGTACCGAATTAGGACTAAGCACGACTTATGCCGGCGACGCTAACGAAGAAATCCTTTTCGCTGTAAAATTTAACTCAACCGGCGTTTGGGATACCGGAGGTACGATAGATGGTTTCAAAATTTTAGCTGCCTTGAGTATGCGTACAGGTTCTTTTGACTTTTCAAATCTACCTTATGCCTGCACAGGTTGGGGTATTGCTACTGTTACGCCTGATTACGCGGCTGATATGAAATCTGATCCTCGCTACACAGCTTCTATTATTGATTGCGACGCCGAGCATATTACTCATTTAGCTGCCAAATCAACTCAACGCGAGTACACCGGATTTTACAACAAAAAATACACTTTCCTTGGCACCGGACCAGGAACGGATATTTATAGTCTGCAATCACTCAATTTCCAAATCAATCCTTATCATCAGTTTGTAGCCATACGCTATTCCGATGTATTGTTGATGCTTTCCGAACTAACAAAAGATGCTCAATATATGAATCTTGTAAGAGATCGTGTAGGGCTTGGATCGATTGCTTACAGCGATGAAGCGCTGCGTAAAGAACGAAAAGTAGAATTCGCATTCGAAGGCATTCGTTATTGGGACTTACTCCGTTACGATCACACTTTATCCTATGCTTCTAATGCGATTACCGGAGAATGGACTGTAACCAATAGCGCAGATGAAAAAGTAAGCATCACGGAAGAATTATTCAAACGCACAAAAGGTTTGAGTCAGATTCCGCAAACGCAGATAGATTTATCAAACGGAATATTGATCCAAAATAATGGCTGGGGCTCTAACCGATAAAATCGGTATCTAAATAAAAAGTATCTAATACTAATATCAGACAAATAAATTATTTTTTATTCAATTAAATTATTTTATCATGAAAACGATTAAATTTTTTATCTTGATGTTCTTAGGAATATCACTATGTACACTGACATCTTGTGGTCCTGATGAACCTAAAGGAGACAGTTTAACAAAACCCGTTTATGGAACAGATTTTGCTATTTCTATAAGTGGACAAAAAGTTACATTTGCTTACTCTGGTTCGGCAACTAATGTACAATGGTACTACGCGGCTAGCGCAGAAGAAGCCTTAAATGCAACTCCGTTAACCGGAAAAGAAGTCGAAACAGTTATTAACCTGAAAGGTGAATATGTAGCTATTTGCGCCGTGTCAAACGGAGGCGATTATCTCTTCTCTGATGCTGCAACATTTAGTGTTACAACTTCTGATTTAAGTTATTTGGAAAGCGGTATATGGAAAGCTCTTTCAGGAGGAAAAGGCGGTTATAATGTAACCTTTAAGTTAGATGTAGCTCCTTCTGCTAATGAAAAGAATTTATTTTGGCACAAACCTCTCGATTTTTGGGGAGATAAAGTTGCCGGTGCAAGTGCCTCCGATAAAGCTGTATGGGGACCAT
>DAIOHI010000239.1:0-4550 GCA_036744815.1 Paludibacteraceae bacterium | reverse complement strand
TATCAAACTTATGATTATGTACATCCCGACGTAAGAGGTACTACTTTGATGGCAAACACCATTTACAAAGCAATTGAGCCCAATGCAGAAGAACCATATATGAATCCGGCTTATATATCGAATCTCGATTCCTTTGACAGGACGGATTATGCAGTATCGTCATCTTCTTCTGCCGCTGTAACTTTGACTGATTTATTTGACAACGATTTGGACACAGAAGTTGATTTTGGTGCTTTCGTTACAGATATGTATTTCCAGATAGAGCTGCCTCAAGATTTCAGAGCAACGGGTTATGCGCTGACATCGGGAAGCGGTGATATTAAGAATGCTCCTAAGTCATGGATCTTCCAAGGTTCTAACGATGGAAACCTTTGGAATGATATAGAAAGTCGCAGCAATCAGCTTTCTTATTATCAAAAAGAAACAAATCTATATCAAATAGATATAGAAGAAAACAAAACAGCTAATGCAGAAAAACTTCCTGCATACAAATATTTCCGAGTACTTTTCAAAGAAAACAATGGAGGAACAAATCTCAAATTATCCGAATTTCAGTTGTATGGAATGAACAAGATAATGGCAACTTCAATTACTGGAAATGGTGGAACGATTACCGGACAATATCCGGGTTATCAGAACGGAGCAGAATATGTAGAAACTGTTGATAAACTTATCGACAACTCTATTTCGAGCAAATATTGCGTTACCGGACATAGCGGTGGTTGGGTTCAATATCAGTCAACAACACCGGTGTCGCTAAAAGCATATTCCATCACTGGTTCTATGAATGATATCGGACGTAATCCGAAAGCTTGGGAATTATACGCTTCGAATGACGGAAATGCTTGGGAACTTATCGACAAACAAGAAAATCAAGAAACAAAATTCTTTGTCAGATTAAATACTGTAGAATATCCGGTTACAACAACCGAAAATCAGCAATATTTCAGATTGAATATTCTTGAAAATAATGGAAGTTCTGAATTCCAATTTACAAAATGGCAGCTGTTTGAAAACAACGCAACAGGCAACAAAGATGTAAATGGAAATATGGATAGTAAAGTCTTTGTTTCTTATGGAAAAATCCATATAAAAGCAGCAGAAGGAACAAGCTACGAAGTATATAACTCTATGGGACATAAACTTGCAAGCGGAATAACAAGTGGAAACAACACCGCAATTGAGTTAAAGGCTTCTGGTATTTATTTCGTAAAAACAAAGTTTTTGTCAGAAACTAAAACAACGAAAGTAATAATGTAATTCACCAACAATACAAGTTCGGGATAAAGACATATTCAAGAAATAGGAAAAATCATTTATGCCGAACTTGTATTTATTCTAAAATAGATATGAAAAAGATTAAGTATTTTGCAATTTTATCTCTCTTTTGTTTGTCGATAGCTCAGTTAAGAGCTGACGATAAAACTCTTGTCATGGCTTCTCCTAACGGGGAAATTTCGGTCGAGGTAACATTAAAAGAAGCCGATGGCACATTATCTTACTTAGTAAAAAACAATGCGACACAAATTATCGCAAACTCCAAACTGGGAATTATCACGTCAACAGCAGACCTTACTTCTGGGTTAGCTTATGTTTCGGACAACACTACTTCGATTGATGAAAGCTATCAGCTTCCAACCGGAAAAATCAAAAACTATACGAATAAGTGTAACGAACTGGATATAAAACTCAGCAAAAACTCTAAAGATTTTCATGTGATTTTTCGTGCTTTTGATGATGGAATCGCCTATCGTTACTACATTCCGGGAACAGGTAATCTGCAAATTATAAGCGAATTGAGCGAAGTCAACATCCCGACTTTCCAAACATCTTGGGGACAAAAATATTCGCACGATTATTCAGTCTTATATCCTGCTCGCACTTGGGTTGAAACATCGGAAATCGAAAATAATAAAATGTCGGTTCCTGTATTGGTAAAAAGTACAACAGGAAATGACAACTGGTGTCTGATTACCGAATCAGCTAACTATGGCAATTATTGTGCATCCGATTTAATGACAGGAACAACAAGTCAGACAGGGCATTTTTACTTCAAACTCTACGAAAGTGTAAATGTGGAGCTTCCACTTGAAACATCGTGGAAAAACATTATTATTGGAGATTTGCCCACGATTGTGCATTCTGTTATGACGGAAAATCTGAATCCGGCGACCGAAATGCAAGACTTGAGCTGGATTAAATCAGGATTGTCTTCGTGGGACTGGGGCGGACAAGATGGCGGAGTAACTAAAGACATTAACGTTATTAAAGGCTATATCGACTTGGCTTACAAAATGAAATGGTCATATTATACCTTGGATGATGGTTGGGACGACGCTCCTTATCGCTTAAAAGAAGTTGTTGACTACGCCAACTCAAAAGGAGTAAAATTATTTATTTGGAGTCATCAAAATCGCTTTCAAAACAATGAAGACGATATCAGATCCATTATGCAGAATTGGAAAAATTTAGGTTTTGTTGGAACAAAAATTGACTTTTTCGACAATGATTCGAAAGACATGATGGCTAAATACGATCGATTGCTTAAAGTATCGGGAGAAATCGGTTTAATGGTAAACTTTCACGGCTGTACGAAACCATCAGGCACAAGACGTCATTGGCCTCATTTGATTACAAGCGAAGCTGTTTATGGCGGCGAACAATACTTCTTCAATCACTTGGCAACACCGGCTCACCACAACGTAACGCTTGCACTTACACGTAACGTAATTGGTCCGATGGATTATACACCGACTGAGTTTTGCCGTTTAGATGGAATCGTACGACATCTTACCACTTGGAGTCATCAAGTAGCTTTGGCTGTCCTCTACGAATCAGGAATACAAACTATGTCTGATTCACATTACAATTACGTTTACAATATGAGTCGGACATTGCTAAGTCAAATGCCTGCATCTTGGGACGAAATCCGTTGTTTGGAAGCCAATCCTGACGATTATGTAACTATTGCTCGACGAAGTAACAACGATTGGTACATTGCTTCTATCAGCCAAAATGCAAGAACGTTGAACATTCCGCTCGACTTCTTAGGTAGCGGAAATTATACTGCTCAAATCTATAAAGACGGTACTTGTCCATCGGATATAGCTTACGAGGAATTATCTGTCAGCAACGCTTCTACCCTATCGGTAAATATCAAAGCAACAGGCGGAACAACCATACGCATTTCTCAAACGCCTATTGAACAACCGATTCATCGAGTATATGAGATTGAAAATGCGACATTGTCAAGCGGCGCAACAATCGAAAATGACAATGCGGGAAATTGTTCTGGCGGAAAGTTTGTTGGATTCCTTGGTAATGGAAAAACGGCAAAAATCAATAATGTAATAGCTGAAAAAGCAGGAAAACACAACTTAACGTTTTATTATATCTCGCAAGACAGTCGCAATACCTACGTAAAAGTAAACAACGGTGAGAAGAAAGTATATAAATTCAACGGCAACGGTTATTCATGGAATAGCGACGGATTGGGAACTAAAACTGTTCAAATTGAATTGCAAGCGGGAGACAACACTATTGAATTAGGAAACGACAATGGTGATGCAGTAAATATCGACCGTGTAGAAATTAGCTTATCGGATGATTATAAAGATGTAAAAGTTTCTCTGGCTTCAATGCCAAATAGCACAAACTACACAAATAGCGAAACGATTAAAGCTGCATTAACTAATGAAAGCGATGAGCAATTAAGCAATGTAAGTGTTTCCTATAAAATCAATCAAAATACAATTGCCACGGAAACTATTCCGGTAATTAATGCCGGATCTACATTGGAATATACTTTTGCACAAGAAGCTGATTTATCTGAATACTCGGTTTACAACCTTGAGGTCGTAGTAAATACTGACTTAGCAAATAATATTGTTGGCGACATGGCTTCAACCACATTCGTACATTATCCCTCTTTAAACGAAACTCCCATTAACAGAAAATCAAACGGTGGAAGTATTCATTCATATAGTTATCAAACAAATAACAATGAGAGTGCCGAAAACCTTATTTTGGGTGACGATACAAAAAAATGGTGCGACAATAACACCAGACGTCCCTGGGTAATCATGCAGCTACCGGAAGATTACTTTGTTGATCGTTTTGTTTTCAGAGATTGTAAAACACAGGAAAGTCAATTTAAAAATGTTGATCAATACATCATTAGCGTCAGCACCAAAGCTCCAGAAGAAAATGAGTGGATAGAAGCAATAAACACTGCGGATCATAAAGTAGCTGATATTAAAATCAGCAATATCACCCCGACAAAAGCTCGTTACATCAAGTTTGAAACAAAAATCCCCGATGGAGATCATGCCATTCGTATTTATGGTTTCGATGTATTTGGAACAAAGCAAGCCACATCAAACAAAGATCTGTCAATAAGCAACTCGAATATTTTTCCTTCAATTCTAAAAAGAGGTGATATTCTTCACATCAATAATAAAGAGAAAGGATTTCTTGCCATATATTCGATAGGTGGTGAGTTGGTTAATTCACAAAACATTGTTTCAAACGCTGATATTCAATTAGATCTT
>DAIOHI010000238.1:0-4556 GCA_036744815.1 Paludibacteraceae bacterium | reverse complement strand
GACCGATAATTTTATCAGTCTGTCATACATATTTTCCATACAAATTGATTTTAAGCGGCTATTTGTTCTAAAAGAATGAGATTCATCAGATCGGCAAAGCGAAGCCCGTAGTAAGCCTTAAAATTATCCGCAATTCCATTGTCCCGGCATATTACTTCCGTTTCTTTGCGGCTCAAGCCTTTTAGCTCGTGCCAAAGGTTGATACGGCGCATAAATTCAGCACAACCTTCTTTCTGTTTGTCCGAAAATTTTTGCAGGTTTTTCCTGAAATAAGGCATGCCCGCCAACAAAATACCACAATTGGCGCGGGTGTATTCTCTCAAATCGTGCAGATAAAGCATCATTACATGATTCAGCTTTCCCGCTTCATCAATTATCAATAATGGACTTTCAATCCGGTTGAGTTCTTCGGCTATGCGGAGCATCACATCATGTATATTTCCATCAAAGGGAATACCCATCGTTTTGAGTATGGCAAGAAACAACCGCTTTGCATTCATCGTTTTGTCAACCGTTACCATATATACGTTTTCACGCATAGAATAAGCGCGCAAAGATGTTGTCTTTCCCATGCCGGTATCTGCCAGCAATCCGGTCATTAAGCGGTTTTTTCGGGTCGTTTCGCATTGGTTGAATACGCTTACCAGGTCGGCAGTCTGATAGACTTCGGACACGCTCCGCAAACGGATTGCCGAACGTATCTTGGTCAGAACCTCGTCTGTTATTTCATCAAACTTTTCGTTTTCGATTTTCGACAGATAGGCACTGTTTATGCCTATTTCCACCGACAGCTCGTTTTTGCTGATTCCCTTCTTTTGGCAATACTCGTTTATTGCCTTTTTCAGTTCCAAGTTTTTGTTTACCTTTGTCATACGATTTATTTTAATAAAAGGACACTGGACTACTTAACACTCAGTCTGTGTCCTTTTTAGTTTTCTATTATTATCTTTTCCATTGTTCCATCACCTGTGGAAAAGGGATGCCTGTTTACCGTTTCTTTTGGTCGCATCGAGCGGTCGAGGTTTTCGTTTACCGTCGGGAATGGCGCGATATTCTTATGATTGATACCGAACTGAACTAAAAGCGTTTTCTGCATATTGGCATTATTTTCTATGACCTGCAAAGTATCTTTTGATGCAGTAATCTTATTTACATACTCATACGCATCGGGATTGATGGCATTAGCATCTTCAAACAGTTTTTCTTTCTTTTTTCGGCGTTGTGTTTCAATGCCTTTGATACGACCTTTGTTTTTGTTTAAAAGTTCGATGTCTTTTTCCGTTTGGTCTGCCAAAGCTCCATGAATAGCGAACTTTTGGACTACCGAACATATCGGTTTGTCGGTTTTTGGATCGAAAAGATATATCTCTTCAAAATCGGCATATCGGACGGAAACCTGTTTATTGTTCCACTCCAATGAGTATTTTGCCGGAAGCTGATATTCGTAAGTGTATCCGGAGCGTTTGATGGTTATTTGCCCGTGTAATACCTTATATTCGGCTTTGCGGTTAAATAGCGACACACGATTGAAGTCATTTATCGGATAGGCGTTAGGTTTTTCGCTCTTTTCATATAAATGATTTGGTGAATCTTTCAGTTTTTCAATAGCCGTATTGTTGTATTCTTCCACAACCTGAACCGTAACGGCTACCACCTGCTCATAAGTAAGAAAATTATCGGGTTTGGTGTACACATCCATCAGTTCCTGTTGTGTCCTTCCGTTGTCCATTTTGGTTTTCACGCCTTGTCCGATATATCCGTACATGGTTTTGAAATGCTTATCACCTAAGGTGCGGAAAGCACGTTCAACTAACGATTTACGGCGCGGATTGCTATCGACTGTCCAATGTACGTTGTAGGCTTCCATCTGTTTTTTCAGGTTTTCAGCCTCGGAGGTCTGATTGAAACTGTGATTATCAGCTACAATCTCATAGGGCAAAAATCCGGTATTGATCACCGCGCGTTCTAATCCGGTAAGTATTGTTTCCGTGTTTTCGCTTTCGCTTATGTGGTAGCCGATTATTTTACGGCTGTGGCTGTCCAATATCGCGAAAAGATAATAAGTTGTAAAGTATTGTACATGATTGTTTTTGTCGTATTTCTTGCAGAAAACAGGAATTCGCCATCCATCCATCTGCCATTGGCTCCCGGCATGAAGGGCGGGAATGATCTTGGCATAGTTCCGGCTTTTATCCCCGTATACAGAAACACCATATCTGTTTTCGTCAATGAGATATTTGTTGTTGCCGTAAAATACACGAAACCACTTGTAAGTAGGTAATTTTAGGTTTAAATCCGCGCAGGTTTGTTTAAACAAATCGTATGAATATGTAATGCTGTAGGCTTTATTATGGTTCAATATGGCAGCAGCATAATAACGATGCTCTTCCTTGTATTCGGGTTCCACATTTCGGAAACACTTCCGGTCGATAGCCACAGATAAAACACCGTTTTCTCGGACTTGCTTCAAAGCCATGCAGAAGCGGTTTTTCATTGAATAACTGTTCGGAAAAACAGCTAAATAAGCCTTGTGCAGGTAATCCAATTCGCCACGTTTGCCGTGGTATATTTTAAGAATGTGTTCAAAAACAGCGGCACGGCGGGCAAACTGTTCCAATCTCTCGGGTTTAATCCTGACCTCTTCAACGATTTTTTCTATTTCGATACGCCACTTGCGGACGTTTTCGCCAAAATAAACCCTTTGAAGTTCGCTTAAATAGTATTCCTCTCTTTCGTTGAAAATGTATTTTTTAGCCTCTTCTATTAAAATATCTTTGGAGGGTAGTTTTTTGCGGGTTGGAGCAGGGATAGAATCGTACAGGACATAGGCACGGTTATTAATATAATCGTATCTTCCTAAATTGCGCTGCTTCCAATTGCCAATGGTTTTTTCTTGGATACCATTCATTTTAAGATACCCATAACTTAACCAAAAACTTCCTATATCATCTATGCGAATCATAACAATCCGGCTTTTTTCAACATCCGTTTACGATCTTTATTTATTTGGGCGATATACTCTAATGTGGCAGCTTCAATTTTTGCACTATTGCCTTTACACGAAAAGAATCGGCTTACTGCTTGTACGCTGACATTTGCCAATTTTGCTATTTGTTTTTTTGAGCCATATGTCAATACAGACTCATATAAATCTATCTTTTCTTTATTTATGTCCAGTTTCATATTTCAATATTGTTTTCATTGGTGCAAACATAGCGGAATGTTTTCATTAATGCAAACATTATTGCGGTTTTTTTTAAATAAAATCGTAAAACAATAAAAATGAACTATATTTGTCAGCTAAATATTAAACCAAATTTCAAGTGGGTAAAATAACAGTAAAACATTATTTAAACACAGATACAAAGGGAGAACAGATGAAAGTATTCTCTCTTTCTGGAGATGAATTTAAAATTGATGAAAAAAACACATTATATCCTGTTTATTTACAAATTACAGTCAATAGGAAAACTACAAAATTACGTAGCTACACGAGTGTCGTTCTATATAAGCCGGAATTTGAATCATACTTGAAAAGGGGAACATACGTAGGTGAAAAAAAAGAGAAAGATTATAATACAGGACACTATTTAAGCAATGAAATTGAATCAGTAAAACAGTCATTGAATTATTTTTATAATATAAAAGAGGGTAACCAAGAAGAATATCCCATAAAAAATGTAACCGATTTTTACATGATTGAATTTGAAAGTGATTATTTTTTCAAAAAATTAAATGGAGAATCAATATATACAATAAGCGAAGATTATGATGATATATTACTTGTGATAAAAGATAGCTCATCTCCAATTCTCTTAATAGATTTTTTTAAGAAAAGACTTAGTATTGATTTATATTCTATTTTGGGGAATGAAGAATGTTGTTTGCTGAAATCAGTAGCATTGTTTTTTTCATTTTTACCGAAAGACAAAAGTGGACGTCTGATCGGTAGATTAATTGAATGGTATAATGGTAATACTAAATCTAATTTTAAAAAGTATTTAGAAAAAAACACATCAGATTTTGAATTTATTTTTTCTTCATTTGATATATTCATGGATAATTTGGAGAAATATAATTCGGTAATTAGAGGAAAATATAATTTGAAGGGATAAGTAATTGTGAAATATGAATTCCTTTTTTACAAAAAAATGAAGGGTTGTTACTTTTTTTACTATTCAGAACACACACAAACTCATTGTAAAACAGCACATTAATCAGATAAACAAAAAAAACCTCATAAAAGATAATATAATTTACGCTCACAACAATAGCCTCTACAATGCCCTATGAAAGGGGTATATAAAACACATCATCAAAAAAGCCCGCGTTTTATGCGGGCTTTTTCTATAAATTCATTATTTTCGTACAAAAAATTAAAGCAGAAAACGCTTTTCTGGGTGTTTTGAGCCAATAAATTAACCCTAAATTCACCCAAATTAAAGCAGATTATCTTTTTTGAGGTTTTTTGTGTTCTTCAAAAACAGCCTCAAATTGTTTGTTTTTCAATAAGTTATCGCCGTTTTTTGTTTTTATGTTCGTTATCATTTAAGAGG
>DAIOHI010000237.1:0-4561 GCA_036744815.1 Paludibacteraceae bacterium | reverse complement strand
TGGGACGACGTAAAAGTGCTTGATTGGCTAATCTTTATCGAATTTACTCCGCCCGACTCTCACGAAAGCTTCCGTATTATGGAAGTATTTGCTGAAAGACTGAAAAATGCAGACAAACTGAAAAATAAACTCATCAATGCGCTGAATAATCGCAAACCGTTTGCCAATTTCAAGAATATCATCGACAACAGCGACCATCGGCAAGATTGGTTCGATTTCAAGTTTCGATGGTTAGAGAATAATGTGGCCACACAATTGATGGAAGAGTTGGAAAATTTCCAATGTGAGGCTTTTGAAAAAATATAAAGTATTTAAGAAAACAATACGGGCAATGACTAAAGCAAAAAAAACGCTTCCCCTCTACGAACATCTTTTTTCTGCTCAATCATTAAAAAGAGCTTACGAATATGTGGATTATGTTGAAAATGTGCAGTTTTCCCAAAACGGTATTTCCTGTAAAGTGGAAGGTAGTTATCCATACAAAGTAAAAATTGCCTGGAACGATAACGATTACACAGAGTTATCTTGCACTTGCCCATACGATTACGAAGGTTATTGTAAACACATTGCCGCCGTGTTAATGTATATAGAGGAAGAGGAGGAATTTCTCGAAATACCAACCGCAACAAAAAAACAAAAAAAGCCGGAGTGGAAACAAATTATTGAAAAATTATCGAAAGAAGAGCTACAAGCTTTCCTGATCGAATATGCTACCGATGATGAAAGCCTGATAAACACGATAATGATAAAATACGCAACGCCAATTGACAGGGTGGATATTCAAAAATACAAGAAAATTGTAAACAACATTTTCAGTTCTGCTTCCGATGATTTCGGATTTATCCACTACCAAGACGTATATGGTGTTTCTCATTTAATATCCAATTTATCAGACAAAGCGATTTCTACTAGAAAAAAAGCCAAATTTGAGGAATCGTTCAGCATTAGCGCAGCCATGTGCGAAGTATGCATCGATTATATTCAAAACCTGGACGACTCAAGCGGATGGATTGGGGGACTTATTTATGACACGTTCCGGAATATTGAAAATGTTTTTCACGAGTGTAAAAACGAAACACTCGAAAACTTGGTTTTCGAATGGCTTAGCAAACAAATGAAAAATCCGGATTACAGCGATTACGGCTGCGATGAAGGATTAGAATCCATTTATTTCGAGCTGGGGAGTAATTCACCATACACAGAATCGACATCTCGGTTTATCGATGAACAGTTATCGCAATATGAAAAGGGAACCGACTGGAGTTCTAAATACAGGTATAACAAGTTTCTAATGCACAAATTAGCATTACTTGAAAAACAAGAAAAAACAGAAGAAGCTCAATTATTGATCGAAGAGAATTTGCAACTGTCCGATATCCGGAAAATAAAGGTAAATCAGTTACTCGAACAAAAAGACTTCTTTAAAGCAATTGCGTGTATCAAAGAAGGAATTGGAATATCGGAGCAAGAGAATCTTGCCGGCGTTACCCGAAACTGGAATAATCTGCTGCTTCAAATCTATCAAGAACAAAACATGCAATACGAGCTCCATTATTTGGCAAGAAGCATGTTTTTAAATCATTCAGAATCTATGGAATATTACCGTATATATAAACGAACCGTAGAAAAAGCAAAATGGAGCGCAGAGTTGGCATCGATAATCGATGAACTGAAAAAACGGAGAAAAACAAACGCATGGCATTACCACTTCTCGTATGATTTAGCCAATATTTACATCGAAGAGAAAATGTGGGGAGAACTTTTTATCGAAGTAAAAGATGCAAACGATATCTCTGTAACAAGTAGATATGCCAAATATCTTCAAGACGGCTTTTCTCCGCAACTTATTGATATTTATCGAGACTCCATCGTTAAATATGCTCAAAGAACAGGCCGAAATATTTACGAAGATACTAAGAAATATTTGAAAGAAATGAGTAAGTTAAAAAATGGCTTGTTTGCGGCTAAAGTTTTGAAAGAGGAACTTCTTAACACATACAAGAATCGTCCGGCAATGAAAGAGATTTTATCGCCTTTATTCCGCTAATCAATAAAAAAAGAGCAAAATGCACCCCACCGGCACCCATTTCAATTACTATCAAGTTTGCAAGCGAAAACTTTGGCTTTTTGCTAACGGCATCAATATGGAGCACACATCCGACTTGGTGTACGACGGCAAGTTGATACAGGAAACCAGTTATCCGCAACGTTCGGAAAGGTACGAGGAGCTGGAAATGGACGGGATAAAAATTGATTTTTATGATGCCCGCAACAAGGTAATTCACGAAATCAAACGCTCCGATAAGGTGGAGCGAGCACACGAATGGCAAGTGAAATATTACATCCACGTGTTGGAGCGGAACGGTGTCGAAGGCGTTACGGGAATCTTGGAATATCCTGCCCTGCGCCATACATCCCAAGTGGTTATGACCGACGAAGACCGCAAAAAAATATTGGAAATGGAAAAAGATATCGAAAAAATCATTTATTCTGATGAATGTCCACCGGTAATCAATGCTAAGATTTGCCGCAGTTGCAGTTATTACGAATTTTGTTACGTGAGAGAAACCGAATAATGAAAAAAACCTATTATTTATTCAATCCCGGCACATTAGAGCGAAAGGATAACACGCTTAAGTTTACCCCGTTTGAGGAAGATGGTAATGGAGAAATGCTGAAATCCGGCCAACCGCGTTATCTTCCGGTGGAAGATATCATGGAGTTTTATGTTTTCGGCTCGCTTAGGGCAAACAGTTCGTTATATAATTTTCTGGGGCAAAAAGGTATAGCCGTTCATTTTTTTGATTATTACGAAAACTATACCGGATCGTTTATGCCACGCGACAGTTTGCTCTCGGGACGAATGATTTTGGCGCAAACTTCTGCCTATCAAAATAAAAAGAAACGCATTGAGCTGGCTCGCAAATTTGTGGAAGGAGCTTCATTTAATATGACCAAAAACCTGCGGTATTACAACACACGTGGCAAAGATCTCGATGGTTTAATAGAAAAAATTGAAGAATATACTTCACAACTTCCGTATTTAAATGCGGTGGATGCAATCATGGGTATTGAAGGCAATGTCAGACAGATATATTACAAAGGCTTTGATTTGATACTGAATGACTTCAGTATGGATGGACGAAGCAAAATGCCGCCCCGTAACGAGGTAAACGCGCTTATATCGTTTGGAAATATGATGTGCTATAGTCAATGTTTGCGTGCCATTCATCAAACTCAACTTAATCCTACGATAAGCTATCTGCATACACCTGGAGAAAGACGTTATTCACTTTCGATGGATGTTTCGGAAATTTTCAAACCAATTTTGGTCGATAGAGTTATTTTCAGACTGCTGAATAAAAGGGAATTGCAGGAAAAGCATTTCGATAATAAACTCAATCGCTGCTTACTCAACCCGACAGGCAAAAAGATTTTCGTAAAAGCTTTTGATGAGCGCTTATCTGAGACTATTCAACACCGTTCGTTAAGACGAAAAGTGAGTTACAAACATCTCGTCAAGTTGGAATGCTATAAACTGAGTAAGCATTTGTTGGGAATGGAAGAATATAAGCCATTTAAGATGTGGTGGTAATAAAGTGTTTTTTATGTACGTTATTTTAGTTTATGATATAGGAGAAAAACGTGTGGGCAAAATGCTTAGACTTTGTCGAAAGTATTTGAATTGGATTCAAAATTCCGTTTTTGAGGGAGAAATTTCCGAAGTTCGCCTAAAAGAGCTAATTTTAAAAGCAGAGAAAATTATGAAAAAAGAAGAGGATGATAGTTTGATTGTTTTTTCGAGTCCTACTAATAAATTTCTTGACAAACAAATAATTGGAAAAGAGCGCAGTAGTATCGATGTTTTCTTATAATCTGTTGTCGAAACTTGCTTTTTTGAAAATTTCACCATTAGTTATCCGATCTTAAGTTCTTTGACATATTGAAAATCAAGATATAAAATAGGTTGTCGGTAGTCGGCAGTTTTCTTACTATTGACTATCGACAACTTTTTACACTAAAAAAACAATCTTATATTCATCAAACAGCTGAGCATCAGCTGTATTTTTTGTTGTTATTAACGGCTTTTAATCGCACCGCTTATGGAATTGAAATTAATATTCTTTTCATATATAAGGTAATTCGTTCTCACTTTTAATCGCACCGCTTATGGAATTGAAATTTTAACTGCTCTGCTAATTCCACAACTCCAAAGCACTTTTAATCGCACCGCTTATGGAATTGAAATTTTACAACCCTTTGGTTTAATTTTATTTCGGAAAGACTTTTAATCGCACCGCTTATGGAATTGAAATGATATACTTTTATAGCCAGATGTATTTCCAATCGATCTTTTAATCGCACCGCTTATGGAATTGAAATCAAATATTGATGACGATCTTAAAAGGGGTTGGTCTCTTTTAATCGCACCGCTTATGGAATTGAAATTTGATTGCTCTTGCGATGGCAGGATTTGCATTAATATCTTTTAATCGCACCGCTTATGGAATTGAAATGTATTTATACTGCCCGTTATACGTATAGCTGTTGTCTTTTAATC
>DAIOHI010000236.1:476-4631 GCA_036744815.1 Paludibacteraceae bacterium | reverse complement strand
TTAACGTTTTGCACGCCAATACGCAAATCATGATTAAGCCCGGCTATCGCTTTCGTATTGTCAACGGTATGATTACCAATTTCCACCAACCGAAAAGTACGCTGCTGTTACTTGTATCGGCATTTGTAGATGGAAAATGGAAGGAAATTTACGATTACGCGCTCGAACATGATTTCCGCTTTCTGAGTTATGGCGACAGTTCGTTGTTGCTGCCCTAAAGTAATAAACTTAGGTAGGATTTGCCGGAATTGGTGCCGGATTTTGCCCTTTAATACCTAAAAATGATTATTAAGGAAATAATTCCATAATCTATTGCTACTTTGAAATCAAAGTGTTAACTTTGCGAAACCTAGCAAAATAGGGTTTTAGCGATACTTTTATTTGAAAATCTGAAAGTTACAAAAGTCATTCATCAAAATCAAAATAAAATTCAAAACTAAAATTTATGTGGTTAATTGATTCTTCAATCGGGAGAAAGCTCATTATGAGTATATCGGGAGTTTTCCTCGTGCTGTTTCTTATTTTTCACAGTTTAATGAACTTTACGGTGATTATTTCGCCCGAAACGTACAATTTAATCTGTGAAATATTAGGTGCTAATTGGTATGCCATTGTGGGTACATTGGTTATTGCCGGAGGTTTTGTGGTGCATATTGTTTATGCGACTTATCTTACTATTCTCAATCGTTTTGCGCGTGGACGTAACCGTTATGCCATAACAGACAAACAAGAAGGAGTATCATGGGCGTCGAAAAATATGTATGTACTTGGCATCATCATTGTCGGATTTCTTGTAATGCACTTTTACCAATTTTGGTACAAAATGCAATTTGCCGAACTTACAGGTATCCACACCGGAGCTTTCGATCCGCACGACGGAGCAGCTTATGTGACCGATTTATTCAGCAATTGGATTTACTGTGTTATTTACATTGTATGGCTTGCCGCATTGTGGCTTCACTTGACGCATGGAGTGTGGAGTTCTCTGCACAGCCTCGGATTGAATAACAAAACATGGATGCCTCGTATTAAAGTAATAGGAAACATCGTATCTACAATCGTAGTGTTATTGTTCATGTCGGTTCCTGTTTATTTCTTGTTCACAAATTTGATTTGTGGCTAAGGTTAAAATGTTAAACGCTAAAAAGAAATTGAATTATGGCTAATATAGAAGAATCTGCAGCAATGGAACAAGCTACAGTAGAACAAAAAATTATTACTCCACAAGATGCGAAAATTCCCGCGGGAGCTTTGGCTGAAAAATGGACAAGTTATAAAGCAACTCAGAAATTGGTGAATCCTGCCAACAAACGTCGTTTGGATATTATCGTTGTTGGAACAGGCTTAGCTGGAGCTTCGGCTGCCGCTTCGCTTGCTGAAATGGGATTTAACGTATTGAATTTCTGTATTCAAGATTCACCTCGTCGCGCACACTCGATTGCTGCACAAGGAGGTATCAATGCTGCTAAAAATTATCAGAATGATGGTGACTCGGTTTATCGTTTATTCTACGATACAATAAAAGGAGGCGACTACCGCGCTCGTGAAGCTAACGTTCACCGTTTGGCTGAAGTAGCTAACGATATTATCGATCAATGTGTGGCACAAGGCGTACCTTTTGCTCGCGAGTATGGCGGCTTGCTTGACAACCGTTCTTTCGGTGGCGCGCAAGTATCGCGTACTTTCTACGCAAAAGGACAAACAGGTCAACAATTATTGCTCGGAGCTTATTCAGCCTTGAGTCGTCAAGTTGGAAAAGGCTCAGTTAAGTTATACACGCGTTACGAAATGATGGATGTTGTCATCGTTGACGGACGTGCTCGCGGTATTATTGCCCGCAACTTGGTTACAGGTAAATTGGAACGTTTCTCCGCTCATGCCGTTGTTGTTGGAACTGGCGGTTACGGAAATGCTTTCTTCCTTTCTACTAATGCGATGGCTTCGAACGGTTCGGCAGCCATCCAAATGTATAAAAAAGGAGCTTACTTTGCGAATCCGGCTTATGCCCAAATTCACCCGACTTGTATTCCTGTTCACGGCGAATTTCAATCGAAATTGACTCTAATGTCCGAGTCGCTTCGTAACGACGGACGTATTTGGGTTCCTAAAAAGAAAGAAGATGCCGAAGCGATCCGTACCGGAAAACTCAAACCAACCGAAATAAAAGAAGAAGATCGCGATTATTACTTGGAACGTCGTTATCCGGCATTCGGAAACTTGGTTCCTCGTGATGTAGCTTCGCGCGCGGCAAAAGAACGTTGCGATGCCGGATTTGGAGTTGGAAACACGGGATTGGCTGTTTATCTTGATTTTTCAGCAGCTATCGATCGCTTAGGAGAAGATGTGGTTCGTGCTCGTTACGGAAACCTTTTCCAAATGTACGAGAAAATCGTTGACGACAATCCATACAAAACTCCGATGATGATCTATCCGGCTATCCACTACACGATGGGTGGAATTTGGGTTGATTACGAACTACAAACTTCGGTAAAAGGTCTTTTCTGTATCGGTGAAGCCAATTTCTCCGATCACGGTGCTAACCGCTTGGGAGCTTCAGCATTGATGCAAGGTTTAGCTGACGGATATTTCGTATTGCCTTATACCATTCAAAATTATTTGGCTGACCAAATTCAGGTTCCGCGCTTAAGTACGGATGCGCCCGAATTCCTCGAAGCATTGAAAGATGTTGACGCTAAAGTTAGCAAGTTGATGTCCATTCAAGGTGAGCGTTCGGTTGATTCGATTCACCGCGAATTAGGATTGGTTATGTGGGACTTTGTTGGAATGGGACGCACGAAAGAAGGCTTGGAAAAAGCTTTGGAAAGAATCAAAGAAATTCGCAAAGAATTCTGGAGCAATGTATATATCCCCGGAAAATCAGAAGACTTCAACGTTGAATTGGAAAAAGCAATCCGCTTGGCTGACTTTATTGAGGTAGGCGATTTGATGGCTCGCGACGCTTTGTTGCGTGAAGAATCTTGCGGAGGTCACTTCCGTGAAGAATTCCAAACTCCTGATGGTGAAGCATTGCGTAACGACGAGAAATTTTCTTATGCATCGTGCTGGAAATATATGGGTGAAGGCAAAGAACCCGAATTATGGAAAGAACCATTGGAATACGAATTTGTAAAACGTCAACAACGTAATTATAAAGCGTAAACAAGCTCAACTAAACCTTTCCTCTTTGGGAAGGTTTAGAGCGTTAAATCAGAATTTATAAAACAATACTAATCTCTAGTTTTCCCTTTTGGGAAGTAAAGGGGGCGATAATATGGATAAAACAATAAATCTGACGCTCAAAGTTTGGCGTCAAGCAAATCCCACAGCAAAGGGTAAATTCGAAACTTATACATTGAACAACATTTCTACGGATTCTTCTTTCTTAGAAATGATGGATATTTTGAACGAACAATTGGTAAAAGAACATAAAGAACCGGTTGCTTTCGATCACGATTGCCGCGAAGGAATCTGCGGAATGTGCAGCTTGTACATCAATGGACATCCGCACGGACCCGACGGTGAAATTACTACTTGCCAATTGCACATGCGCAATTTCCACGATGGACAAACCATCACGATCGAACCTTGGCGTTCGGCAGCTTTCCCGGTTATTAAAGACTTGGTGGTTGACCGTCAGGCTTTCGATAAAATCATTCAAGCTGGTGGTTTTATTTCAGTAAATACAGGCGGAATTCCTGATGGAAACGCAATTCCAATTCCGAAAAAAGATGCTGACGAAGCAATGGATGCTGCATCTTGTATCGGTTGTGGTGCTTGCGTTGCAGCTTGTAAAAATGGTTCGGCAATGCTCTTTTTGTCGGCAAAAGTAAGTCAATTGGCTTTGCTGCCACAAGGTAGAATTGAAGCGGCTCGTCGTGCAAAAGCGATGGTGGCTAAAATGGATGAACTCGGCTTTGGAAACTGTACAAACACAGGAGCTTGCGAGGCAGAATGTCCGAAAAATGTATCTTTGTCGAACATTGCTCGTTTGAACCGCGAGTTCTTGGTGGCAAAATTGAAAGACTAAACTCTCATTCGCGAAACGAATAAAGATATTTAGTTTCAAGTTTATTGAAAATCTGCAATAGTGGTAGTCTTTACCATCATTGCAGATTTTTATTTTTCAAAAGAAGAAGCTCTATTCTGCTATGTTTG
>DAIOHI010000236.1:0-466 GCA_036744815.1 Paludibacteraceae bacterium | reverse complement strand
TGAACCGCGAGTTCTTAGTGGCGAAATTGAAAGACTAAATTATCATTTCGCAAAACGAATAGATATTTAGTTTTAGGTTTTAAAAATCTGCAATAATAGTAGCCACTACTATTATTGCAGATTTTTCTTTTTAAAAAGAAGAAGCGGTATCGCTACGTTCGATTCGCAAATAAAATGCTAAATTTGCAAATAAAAGTATTCTTATATAATGGAAAAACAAATAAATATTGCGCTTCAAATACTCCCAAGTTCAAGCTCTAAACATCCTTACAGCATTGTAGATGAAGCTATCGCAGTCATTGCAAATTCAGGACTTAAATATCGTGTAACACCTTTCGAAACCGTAATTGAAGGCAATTACGATCGTGTTCTGGAAGTTGTAAAACAAGCTCAGAAAGCATGCTACAATGCTGGTGCCGATAGCTTAATGACTTATGTAAAGATACAAACGTCAAAAGGAGATGTT
>DAIOHI010000235.1:0-4643 GCA_036744815.1 Paludibacteraceae bacterium | reverse complement strand
TTTATTCCGTTGTGAAAACATTTAGCGTCTCGCCTATCTGCGGGGCATTTTTATTTTATAAGAAACAAAAAAGCCCTTCGAAAATTAATTCCGAAGGGCTTTCTTTTTATATAAATAAGTTTATTCTTATTCTTGATTCAATGTAACGCGTTTGAAAGCTGTTGCTGTAGCTTTGTTTGCTTTCAAATAGTCGGCTACCGATACTTTAGAATCTTTGATAAATGCTTGTTCGAGCAAAGTCGATTCTTGGAAAAATTTATTCAAGCGACCTTGAGCAATTTTATCCAACATATTTTCAGGCTTTCCTTCTTGGCGAGCTTTGTCGCGTCCGATTTCCAACTCAGTTTCGATAACATTTGCAGGCACCGAAGAACGATCCAATGAAACTGGATTCATTGCTGCTACTTGCATAGCAACGTCGCGAGCCACCTGATGATCTACACCGGCTTCAGTGAAAGAAACGAGAGTCGCCAATTTGTTTCCTGGATGGATGTAAGCAACTGTGCTGGCACCTTCAACAAATTCGTAATAATCCAACTCCATTTTTTCACCGGTAATTCCCGAGCGGTCGGTTACTAATTCAGCAATACTGCGTCCATCAAGTGTAGCCGCTGAAAGTTCTGCCAATGTTTTTGGTTTTATTTCAAGAGCTTTGTCGAGAATTGATTGCGTCAACGCGATAAAATCTGCATTTTTTGCAACAAAGTCGGTTTCGCATTTCAATGCTAAAACGGCTGCAAATCCTTCAACTGAAGCTGCCAATACGCAACCTTCCGAAGCATCGCGATCGCTGCGTTTTGCGGCAACTGCCTGTCCTTTTTTACGAATAATTTCTATTGCTTTTTCAAAATCGCCATTTGCTTCGGTCAATGCATTTTTACAATCCATCATACCAGCGCCCGTCATGGTACGTAATTTTGAAATTTCTGCCATTGTTACTGCCATAAGTTTCTTGTTTTATATGATTATTTATATATATTTCTATATTAAAAAAACGAGTTACCAGCTACAAAAGACCAATTCCTCTTTATAACTTGTAACTCGTATAATTTTATCGGAAAGAGTTTTTACTCGTCTTCTTTGTTGATGAATTTATCGGCAACTCTTGCTTTCAGAGCGTCTTCATCTTCTTTTTGAGTTCTAGGTCTTTTTGTTACTCTTGATTTTTTCTCTTTCACTACCGGAGCTTCAGCAGCTTCTGTATCTACTTTTTCAACTTTACGTTCGTCCAAGCCTTCTTGAATAGCTCCAACAACTGCGTTAAGTATTATTTCAACAGATTTTGTAGCGTCGTCATTTGCAGGGATAACGTAGTCAATTCCGTGAGGATTTGAGTTCGTGTCAACAATTCCGAACACAGGAATTCCCAAGCGTTGTGCTTCTTTTACTGCAATGTGCTCTTTCATCACGTCAACAACGAAAATAGCTGCAGGCAAGCGAGTCAAATCGGCTATACTACCCAAGTTTTTTTCCAATTTTTCGCGTTGGCGAGTGATTTGAAGTTTTTCACGTTTCGAGATATTATCAAAAGTTCCGTCGGTAGACATTTTATCGATAGTCGACATTTTTTTCACCGCTTTGCGGATTGTAGGAAAGTTTGTCAACATACCTCCAGCCCAACGTTCTGTAATGTATGGCATTCCTATTTCTTTTGCTTTGTCGGCAACTACGTCTTTCGCTTGTTTTTTTGTAGCTACAAATAATACTTTGCGACCCGATTTAGCTATTTTCTTGATTTCTTCAGCAGCTTCATCAATTTTCACCACTGTTTTATGCAAATCAATAATGTGAATATCGTTGCGCTCCATAAAAATATAAGGCGCCATCGCTGGATTCCATTTACGTTTCAAGTGACCGAAATGACAACCGGCTTCTAATAAATCTTCAAAAGTTGTTCTTGACATTTTTTTGTTTTTAATTGTTTACTTTCTTTTTTTACTCAATTGCAAAGTAGCCTCGAAGGATCTTTGCAATTTAGATACTAAACTTAATATATTTCAAGATTTCGTGTTCCAAGATTTCAAAATTATTTCTCAGAAAAAGTGAATATAATCTTGAAATTTTGAAATTAGAAATTTTGGAACTATTCTTAACGTTTCGAGAATTGGAATCTCTTGCGTGCTTTCGGACGTCCCGGTTTCTTGCGTTCCACTTCGCGTGGGTCGCGAGTCATGAATCCTTCCGATTTAAGAGCCGACTTGTCTTCGGGGTTGATTTTCACCAAAGCACGGGCAATAGCTAAACGAAGTGCTTCTGCCTGACCTTTGAAACCACCACCGTCGAGGTTCACTTTAATATCGTATTTTTCAACCACACCTAATTTGTTTAACGGTTGTTTCACAATATACTGAAGTATAGGTGATGGAAAATATACAGATAATTCACGTTTATTAATAACGATTTGTCCGTTTCCTTCGCTTACGAAAACGCGGGCAATCGCCGCTTTTCTTCTTCCTAAGGCATTTATTGTTTCCATACTGATTAATTAAGTGTGTTTAAATCGATTTGTTTTGGCTGTTGAGCTTGCATATTGTGCTCTGCTCCGGCAAAAACATATAAATTTCCTAATAATTTGGCACCCAGACGATTTTTGGGCAACATACCTTTTACCACTTTTTTGATAAGCTTTTCAGGGCTTTTTTGCATCAATTTTTCAGGGGTAATTTCACGTTGTCCTCCGGGATAACCCGTATGGCTTAAATAAACGCGATCGGTCCATTTGTTTCCGGTTAATTTCACTTTGTCTGCGTTGATAATAATCACATTATCGCCGCAATCAACATGGGGAGTAAAATTGGGTTTGTATTTTCCGCGCAAAAGTTTTGCCACTTTCGAACCCATACGTCCCAATACTAAATCGGTAGCATCTACGACTACCCATTCTTTCTGCACGGTTGCTTGATTAGCAGAAATGGTTTTGTAACTTAACGTATCCACTTTTATTATAATTTTATTTTTTTATTTAGTAATTGAAGTTTAACAGCTCCTTCATTACCGTCGTTTTGTCTGGCTAATTAACACAAAACAGGGGATTTACATGAAACGTGAATAAACTTTTATACCGGATAATAAACGGACTGCAAAAATACTGTTTTTATTCGGATTGACAAATACTTTGTAAATTATTTTTTCTGAGATTGTTTTCATCACAAAATCACTGTCATTCTGAAGCTTGTTTTTGTATCTTTGTCTAAGTCAATAATAAGTTTTATCTCACAGAAGAAATAAAGAAGACAACTAAATGAATCGCCTAAATTCAAAATTTTATCAGAGTAATGCTGTTGATGCAGCTCAAAAATTATTGGGGAAAGTTCTTGTGCGCACATGGGACGACGCTTCGATCAGTCGCTACGTGATCACTGAAACCGAAGCTTATCTTGGCGAGGAAGATTTGGCATGCCACGCCAGCAAAGGACGAACGGCACGAACAGAAATCATGTACGCAAAAGGCGGTCACGTGTATGTATATCTGATTTACGGTATGTATTGGCTGCTAAACGTGGTAACGGGCGACGAAGATCATCCGCAAGCGGTATTGATACGTGGAATTGATAATATAATTGGTTCCGGAAGAGTGGGACGCGAATTGAAAATGGATAAAAGTTTTTATGGCGAAAATCTATTGACATCTTCGCGGATATGGCTCGAAGACGCTCCTGATATGGATAATTTTCAAGCCTTTCCACGAATTGGCGTCGATTACGCAGGTGATGAATGGAAAAATAAACCTTGGCGTTTTACGATAAATCCATTGAAAAAACGATAACTTATCGCAAAACACATCAGGACGTTTTATTCAGTTTGCGATTTAATCTCGTTTTTCTTTTGTCTCTTTTCCGCGTATTTTGTAAGAATAAGCGTCAAAGCTCCATCACTTGTGATGTTGTGAGTTGTACCAAAACTATCCACCAAAGCAAAAATGGTAATCATCAGAGCAGTTCCGGCTTCGTCCATACCAATTACAGCATAAATCAATCCGAGCGAAGCGTATAAAGTTCCTCCCGGCAATCCCGGAGCTGCAATACCAAAAATGCCCAAAAGAGGAATAAAAATAAGCATTTTTTCAATTCCCGGCATAGCTCCATAAAGCAATTGCGACACAGCCAAAGTAAGAAAAACAATATCCAAAATGGAACCCGGAAAATGGATATTTCCCAATAAAGGAATAGAAAAATCTCTGATGTCGGGCTTTAACACCGGACTCTTTCGCGTCTCTTCGATGGCAACAGCTAAACTTGCCGCAGATGACTGCGAGCCTAAAGCCGCAAGCATAACCGGTCCGTAATACTTAAGAACCAACCACGGATTTTTCCCTGAATAAATTCCTGCCGAAATATATAAAAATGCTAACCACAGAATATGTCCACCAATAGCTAACAGAATAATGATGATGAAAACCGGCAATTTTGATAACAATGCGCCTTCGTAAGCAAAAACGCTGAAATTAGCCGCGATAAAAAGAGGAAGTATCGGAATCAATATCTTCTTAACCAAAACAAAAACGATGTTTTGAAACTCATACAAAGCGTTTTCAATTCTTTTTGCCTTTGTCCACAACACCGACAAGCCAACTAAAAAGGCTAAAGTAAGCGCGCTCAACACCGACATTAAAGGCGGAATATCCAAACGAAAAATCATTTCCG
>DAIOHI010000234.1:0-4674 GCA_036744815.1 Paludibacteraceae bacterium | reverse complement strand
AAAGCCTTTGCGGCTTCTCCCGCGATAGTGTCGGCATTCGTATTGAGCAGATTTCCTTTTTTATCGTGAGTAAGCGGCGCCAGAACAGGCACCACATCGGTTTGTATTAAATGAGCAAGCAGCTCGGCATTCACTTCCTTCACATCGCCTACAAAGCCATAGTCAACTTCTTTTACCGGACGCTTTTCCGAACGCATATAATTCATATCAGCACCTGTAAGTCCGAAAGCATTTACATTCAATGCCTGCAAGCCCGCAACGATCTGCTTATTAACCAAACCGGCATAAACCATGGTTACCACTTTCAGCATTTCGAGATCGGTAATGCGGCGTCCGTTGTGCATACGGCTTTCGACACCTAATTTTTGTGCAATAGCTGTCGCCGAACGTCCTCCTCCATGAACAAGTAGCTTATGTCCTTGTATATTGGAAAAATCACGAAGCAATTTTGCAAGGCTATCCGGCTCTTCAACTATCTTTCCACCGACTTTGACAAGGGTTAGCTTCTCCATTTAAACTTAGAATAATTGACGTGGATTTACAAAAGATTGACAAGAACGCGTCCTTTTATCTTGCCTTGCAATATGCTCTGAATACAATCTGGAAGTTGCTCTAATCCTATTTCCGAGTATAAATCCATCAAGCAATCGGGCTTCCATTCATTTGCCAGTTTGTGCCAAAGACTTTGACGCATATTCATAGGATAATTTTGTGCGGAAATTCCTATCAGCGAAATTCCCCTCAGAATAAAAGGAAAAACGGAGACATTCAAGTTCGTTCCGGAAACACTTCCGCAGGTTGTTACCGCGCCCAAAGGCGTAAGCGATTTAACAATATTCTCTAAAATCACACCTCCGACAGTATCAATTCCACCTGCATATTGTGCGGATAAAATTGGCTTCTTATCCAAAGCAAGAAATTCGTTCCTCGGAATAATTTCCGAAGCACCTATCTTTTTCAAGAAATCGAATTCCGATTCTTTTCCCGAAACTGCCAGCGTTTGATAACCAATTTTAGACAAAATAGCAAGAGCAACAGAACCGACACCGCCCGTTGCACCCGAGACGATTATTTTGCCATCTTCAGGTTTTACTAGTTCAATCAATCGCATTACCGACGCTCCGGAAGTAAAACCGGCAGTACCGATTATCATTGCTTCCTTCAAACTCAAGCCTTCGGGGAGCTTCACAACCCAATCGGAGGGAATGCGGATATATTGTCCAAAGCCGCCATCGGTATTCATTCCCAAATCGTATCCGGTAACAAGAACTTTGTCGCCAACACGAAATCTATCGTCAGCCGAAGCTTCGACAACGCCCGCCGCATCAATGCCCGGCGTGTGAGGATAGCGCTTGGTTACACCTTTATTTCCGGTTGCGGAAAGTGCGTCTTTATAATTTAAAGATGAATAATGCACTCGTACAAGTACATCGCCGACGGGCAAATCATCAACAGAAAGCGTCTGAATGCTTGATTCAAATTTTCCGTCAATTTCGTTAACTCTAAATGCTTTATACTGAACGGACATAGAATGTTTTTAGTTTCAAAGAATATAAACGACCGAAAATAATTTTATTTCTTATTATCGTCGCTTTTATTGGTTTTTTCTGCCTTTGGAAGAGGCTGAGTTTGTCTCATCGAGCAGTTGCCATCAAATATTGCGTTAGGTTGAATCACGAGATTTTTTGTTTTTATCTCACCTTTTACCACAGCTGTTGATTGCAACGACAGTTGTTCGGAAATAACTAAAGTACCACTAACCGTACCACTTACCTCTGCATTTGCACAAGTAATATTGCCATTCAACAAGGCATTTTGTCCTACAAGCACTTTTCCGCTGCATACAATATCGCCTTCGATTTCTCCATCAACACGAAAATCGCCTTCAGCTATAATCTTTCCGATAATTTTAGTACCCTGCGTAATCGCATTGTAAAATACGCCTACATTGTTGCTATTCTGTTCTTTTGCCATAATTTTTAATCCAAGAAATCTATTTTTAATATTTGTATCATAATTATGTGAGTTTGTCTGAGAATGTAAAACAGCGAAGCAGCTCCCCTTTTGGAATTAAGGATTTTCAAAATTACATTTTTCTTTTAAAAGAAAAAAATCAATTTTCTAAAATTGAGACGAATAAAAATTAATCGCCATTATTGGAATAGTTTATCAGAAGTATTATCTTTGATTGCCTTAATTGAAAATTGACAGAAGCCGGATCGGATGATTGAAAAAACAAAAATATTTTTATCGAAAGCATCGTCTTTCTTTAGCCTTGATTTTTTAATAGATGCTTCTCGGGAAAAGCTATTTTTCCCTTTCTACCATGTTGTGTCCGACGAGCACTTACCTCACATAAAACACTTATACCCAATTGTTAGCAGCCGAAAATTTGAGGCTGATCTTGATTTTTTGCTCAAACATTTCAAGCCATTATCTATCGACGATTTAATTCAAAACACTGCATCGGGAAAGGAGATTGATGAAAATGGATTCTTCTTAAGTTTTGACGACGGGTTAAGAGAATTTCACGATATTGTTGCTCCTATTTTATTACGAAAAGGCATTCCCGCTGCTTGTTTTGTCAATACCGCTTTCATTGACAATAAGGATATGCTTTTTCGGATGAAGGCAAGTATATTGATAGAAACCATTAACAAGAAGAAATTAACAAGTATTCAGCAAAAGAATATTGCCGATGTATTTTCGGAACGAAATTTGCTGTACAAGCAAGAATTGGACTTGTTGAAAGTTTCTTATACGAACCAAGATATGTTGCCGAGAATTGCAAAAATTATTGATGTTGATTTTGATGATTTTTTGAAAACACAACGACCTTATCTCAGTTCAACGGAAATTAACGATTTGATCAAAAAAGGATTTTCGATTGGCTCTCATTCGGTCTCGCATCCTTATTATTGCGATTTGGATGAAAACAGGCAAATACAACAAACACTTGATTCTCTTCGTTATTTAAAGGAGAACTTTGATATCAATGAAGGTTTATTTGCATTTCCATTTACCGATTATGGAGTCAAGCAATCGTTTTTTGACAGAATCGCATCGGAAATTGACCTGAGTTTTGGAACGGCTTCTATCAAAATTGATCCGCTAAGAACTCATTTTCAACGGACAACAATGGAAAAAGCAGGTTACCGGAATACTGAAAACTACGTAAAATCGGAATACACTTTATTTCTATTAAAAAAACTGTTAGGAAAACACGTAATAATTAGAAAATAATGCGTTTAGTCACTTACAACAAAAAAGAGCTGCAGGAATTTATTGAATCGGATTTTTTCCGCGAAATGGAGAGAATTCCCATCAGCAAGCATCGAGCTATTTCGCACATAAACAACCCGTTTTGCTCGGACGACGATATTTTGCTTTGGACTGCCTTCGACAACAATGATTTAATCGGATATGTAGGCGTTTTACCCGACATCATTGAACAGGAGGGCAAAAAGGAAAAAATTTATTGGTTGAGCTGTTTTTGGGTAGATGAAACACAACGACTAAAAAACGTTGCATCTGTTTTGTTTTTCCCTTTGATAAAATTATATGGGAAACAACTATTTATTTCAAATTTTTTGTTCTCTTTAGAAAAAACTTATCAAAAATTAGGAATATTCCAAGCTACTCAGAACAATTACGGATATGACTTTTATCGCAATTTCGACTTTGCAGAAAAAATAAAGTCCCGCTATCCAAAACTGAAATTTTTGATGCCTTTTTATGTGTTTTTTGAAAAGCTATTCAACTCTATACTAACAGGTTTTAGAAAATTATTTTATCGTCCTTTGACTGTAAAGGAAAAGGTTGTTGAGAATTGCGAATTCGACACAGAACTCAATGATTTTTTATCCGCTTTTTCTCAAACAGATAATCAAATTGTACGTGATACAAGTTATTTCAATTGGGTTGTAAATTATCCTTGGATTTTACAAGGCAAAGAAAACAAGGACAGCAAACGTTACCATTTTTCATCCATATCGCAACATTTTGAATATCGCTCAATTAAGATTTATTCTTCTGAAAAAATCGTTGGATTTATTTTGTTAAGAATACGAAATAAACATCTAACAATCAGTTTTTTATATCTACAAAACGACAATTATGAAGATGCTGCGAATTATATTTTAAATATAGCATGCATGGAAAATTTGAATGTAATTACTACCTTTGATGATAGGTTATCAAAATCACTGACCGACAAAAAAAGGCGGTTTATTTATCGCAAAAGGGCGACAAAAAAATATATTTTCCCAAAAAACAATCCAATTGAATCCTCTGTTTTTCAGGAAGGTGATGGCGATTCTGTTTTCACGTAATCATTTTGTCCAGCATATCTGATTTGAGAATATTGAATGAAGAAAATTGCCATACTCAGCAATATTAATATTGATCCGCTGAAAAATCACATCGAAAAAGATGGCGGTTACAATGTTTATCTTGGTGCTTACGATCAATGGCTTTTTGAGCTTTTGAACAATTCATCTGGCTTATATGATTTCAATCCTGATTTTATTTTCATTTATCTGAATGCGGAAGAATTGAAAGCCGACATATCTGATTTGTTCCGTGCAATTGATTTTTATTCGCAAACCAATAGTGCTTCGCATTTTATTATTTCTAATTTTTCTTATCCGCCCTATTCTGTTTCAACTTACTTAA
>DAIOHI010000233.1:0-4680 GCA_036744815.1 Paludibacteraceae bacterium | reverse complement strand
GCTGTCAAATTATAAGGTTTTGACTTGTGATGATCGTTTTTAACAAAAAGTTTTTTAGTACGACAAGAATGCTCCATTCTCTTTTTTGTGTTGTCAAAATAAATGTCTTTCTCATAAAGTACGTCATATCCGATAAAAAAAATATCCTTTGTCTCAAAACAGAGAAAACTAATCTCACATTTCTATTAAGTCGTAATGCTTGATATGGCTGGCAAATCTATTTTTGCCAAAAAGTATTTAAATTTAATTTATAATGACTTTTTTGGTGTTAACCTCCATGTATTCGGAGGTGTAGATGTGGGTGTATTGATTGCTTTTTGTCTGTTTCGAGTTAAAATGTTCTTTGAAATTCAGTTTCATTTTTATTTAAGCTTATCCTCAAAAGATTGTGTTGCTAATTCATTTTTAACTAAGAACAGGACTGTTGTTTACATTTTACAATTATCTATCTGATCAAATTAGGATAAGTGCATAATATACGTAAGGAATTTTATGTTGAATTCTTTATTTCTCTAATTATTAATTTAATAGACCTAAAAAACGAAATGAAAAAAACTATCTTTTTACTGTTTACATTTTTTTGTTGTTTTTTGTTGCCAAGGCAGATAATGGCACAATGTCCGACTTTTACCGATGATGTTTGGTATTTTGGTGTAGGAGGATATGGAATTGATTTTATTACGAACGAAAGCGGCGTTAAAAAAGCCGTAAATGCATCAGGAGAATCTTTAGTTAGTTCAAATGAAAATTCTCTTTCGGTTTCTTCTCCCGGCTGTGGAAGCACCTTGATTTTCTATTCTCAACACAACCAGCTTTACAACGCGAAGCACGAGTTGATGAAAAATGGTGCTTTTTCGGGAAACCATTCGGTGGCGGATGGCTTGGCTGCCTGCTATATAGGAGATAATAAGTACATGCTTATTGCCGAAACAGGAGCTAATGAATTTCCGGAAATAAAAAAGGCTCTACAATATCATATCATCGATATGGATGGAGATGGTGGTTACGGAGAACAGATTTTCACAGGAGAAATAGAAGCTGATAAAGTATTAGAATCCATTGAGTTGATAGCCGTTCCTAATACGACTAATGAATATTGGTTGATTTACATTATAAATGATGGTTCTCCTAAATTGAGGGTTCGTAAAATATCGGGAAGTTCTGTAGGGGCGGTTCAACACTCTTTGTATTTAAATTCCACCCAAGTGTCTCCTGGCACCTATGCTTTTAAGTCAAGCAAAGATGGTAAACTCCTATCTTTAGTTGCTCCCGGATATTTGAAAGGCTTGGTTTTTGATTTTAATCCGCTGACCGGAAATGTTTCCTTAAAAACAACATTAAGCTTGCCCAGCGGACTAGGACTTTGGTATGGAACTGAATTTTCACCCAATGGGAAATACATCTATTATACAACTTATCACAGAACCTCCGGATTTTCTGTATTGGTACAATATGATATCGCGAAAAAAACATTTACAACTCCCATCCCTTATGGAGATGATAAACCGGGAACTCATGGTGGCGGATTGAAATTAGGACCTGACGGAAAAATTTATCTGAAGCGTATAGGTAGATATGCCGGAGTAATTAACAATCCGGATCAACCATTGACAGCAGCCGGATATAACCCCAAAGGATTTGATTTTGGTCCGGGAATGGAAGGATCTACCGGATTGGTTTTCTCTACCGGTTTGACTCCTCCTGCCTTATGCCCATCCGACCTGAGCAAGGCTCCGGTTGCAACGGATGATGTTGTTACAGCTTATCTGCATGAGAATGTCTGTGTGCCTGTTTTAGCTAATGACACAGATCCTGATGGAAATAATTTAACACTGGCTAATGTTTATTTTCTTGAAGAAAGTGATGCAGATAAAATCGATTTTTCTTTCTCTATCGGAGGCAGCACTATTTGTGTTCGTCCTAAGTTGGCAGCAAAAGAAGGAGACATTATTACACTGAGATATACCATCCGCGATGATGGGATACCACTTCCTTTGTGTAGTGACGCTAATTTGAAAATAACGATCAGCAAATTTCCTGATAATATTAGTGAAGCGGAATGTTTTGTAGAACGTCCTGCCACCAATTGGTCTATTGCCGAAATACCTGTAGGACCCACTAACGAAGAAAGCGCGGTTATTCACAACGATTATCCGCTTCTTGTAGGCGATATTGACGGCGACGGAGAAGTTGAAATTATTTCGGCAATGAATAATACAAGTTTAGGATGGCATGGAGTTTTTTATCCTACGAGAGGAATAGAAATTCACAGATACGACAAAACTTCAGGTAGGTTAAGACTTAAGAAAAGTATAAATCTTTGGGATAAGCATCAGCTTATGTTTTCTGCTTTTGGTTCCGGAGCAATTGCCCGCTACAATAACAAAGGATACATTGTTATAGCTGCGACAAAGGCTGCCGATGAAGCAGAGAGTGCTTACCTTTATGCTTTTGATCCGGATGGTAATGTGTATTGGTCATCTACAGAGCCGGTTGCCGAAGCCGATAGAGGAAAAGCGGCTTATGTGAATATTGCCGACTTTAATGCCGATGGAATTCCGGAAATATATGTAGGAAATAAAATTTTCTCCTTGGCTACAGGAGAGCTTCTATGCAAAGGAAGTGGCAATTCCGGACTTGTCTATACCGACTATAGCACGACTATTGATAAACCTAACGGACGTTTTACTACTGTGGCGGATATGGATGGAGACGGCATGTTGAATTTAGTTGCCGGAACTCAGATATATAAAGTTTCTATCCCTCAAGGAGCAACAACAACCGGATCGGGCACTATGTCCATACAACAATCGCTGACAGCCGCTTTGCCAGCAAATGCTCTTGCTGACGGGCTTACTCAGGTGGTGGATATTGACAATGACGGAGAGTTTGAGGTGCTGGTAACGACTGCTGATGTTTTAACTTATGGAGCAGCTGCCACCACGCTATGTTACGCTTGGAAACCGAGTACAAACACTGTTTTAGGAAGTTATCATGTAAGTGACATAGGTACAAATCCTATTAATGCTGAAAGTCAATACAGCGATGCCTTTTCAGTTCCCTTGATCGGTGACATTGATAATGATGGATATAATGAAATTGTATTTGTTACACGTAATGGATATGCCTATGCCTTGGATTTTGTGCCGGGAAATGCCGATGGTTCTAAAATGGAACTCAAATGGTCAACAACCCATAGCGACTTTACATCCGGAGCTACAGGAATGTCACTTTTCGATTTTGACCAAGATGGCGCTGCCGAAATTGTTTACAGAGACGAAAACACTTTGCGTATTTTAGATGGCAGCGGAACTGCTCCTGTTGTAAAGTCTCAGTTCAATGACGTAAAATCCAATACTTTAAGAGAGTTTCCTGTAATTGCGGACGTTGATGGCGACGGGCAGGCAGAAATTATTGTTTCGGGAGGAACTGCTGTATATGGAGGAGGAACGACTGGTTTTGTAAGAGTGTTCAAGTCAGAAAATTTCCGTTGGGCGCCCGCTCGAAAAGTATGGAATCAATACAACTATAATGCAGTAAATGTCAATGAAGACTTAACAATTCCTCAGTATCTGTTCAATTCTTCAAGCCTGTTTCCGGGTGAAGACGGAATTTTAGGTAATGCCGACGATGTTCGTCCTTACAACAATTTTATGCAGCAACAAACCCTCTTGAATAAAAACGGAACTCCGTTATGGATAGCTGCGGATATCACTTATGTGGACAATCCGACGAAAATTTATTATGCAGCGGGCGATTCTTTAGTTATTATCGGAAAGATAATTAACAAAGGTGACGCGGCGATGAATGCTCCTATGTGCATTTCATTGTATAAAAACACTGTATCAGCAGAGAATCTGATAGGAAGCGATAATTATACCGGACCGGGTATTTATCCGAATGAAGAAGTCGACTTCAAAGTTGTATATACTGATTTTTCGAAAGCGGCACAGGCTTATAGTGATTTGATTCTGCGCTTAAATGACTGCGGAGAGGCAAAAATAAATCAGGTGGAATGTGATACAAGCAACAATCTGCACAATTTTTTACTTGAGAATTATTGGTTAGGAACAATTGACAGTCTTTGGAATAACGGTCAAAACTGGACGGGAGGAAGAAGCCCTTTAGCCAATGAAGATGTTGAGTTTGCCACTGCTGCCAACAATAATGGCAAGCCAGCCATTAATGATTTGTATGCTCCCGCGTCGCTGTCGGATCCGAAGGAAATCGGCAAGCTTATCAACGCTTCGGATATGAATTTAATTATCCCAGCCAAGGCTTCCGTTACTGTTCACGGAGAAGTGATAATAGCAGAGAATTTAAATCCAAAAAAGATACAAATTAAAGCGGAAGCTGATAAACCGAACGGAAGTTTCATTGTGAATTGCGCAAAACAAAGCGCTTCGGCTAATCCGGATATTTATGCAACGGTAGAAATGTATGCGAAAGGCTTTAAAGCTTCTCAAACGAGTTGGACGGATAATATACCGGGCAGCCCTACAAATGGAGAAGTGTTTAAAAGCAGTTACCATTGGCAATATTTCGGAGTTCCGGTAGAGCAGGTTAAGGCCGATCCGAGTTTCTATTCCGCGGCTTTGCGCCAGTATCACGAAGATTATAACGGCGATAACAGCACTTACTATAAAAAATGGAAGAATTTATATAATAAGGATATGTTGA
>DAIOHI010000232.1:0-4689 GCA_036744815.1 Paludibacteraceae bacterium | reverse complement strand
AGTCTTTTGGTGCTATGGGACAAGAAGGAGCTCCTGACTCAACCGCGTTGGCAATCGGTATCTCTGAGGCTTTGATGAACACAGCAATGGGTATCGGTACAGGTGCCTTGGCTATTATTGCCTATACATATTTCTCAGGAAAGATTCAAAATGTAACAAATGCTGTTGACGAAATCGGTTTTGCTATCGGTCAATCGTTTACAAAAAAATCGCTTAAAAAATAATTGAGTGAATTGAATTAATAAAATTATTCATTTTACACATTAAAAGAAATAAAATATGTCAAAAGCAAAGGTACAAAAGAGAGAGTTATTTATCGACATGACGGCGATGAGTGACGTTACTGTGCTTTTGTTGACCTTCTTTATGCTAACAGCAACTTTCCTCCCAAAGGAACCGATACAAGTAATTACTCCGCCATCGGTAATGGAAATTAAAATTCCAGATGCGAACTTACTTACAATATTGGTTAAGCCTGACGGATTGGTTTATCTTAATTTGGATAGACCAGCAGATAAGAGAGCAGTGTTAGAAAAGGTCAGCGAAGAGTATCCAGATATATCGTTCACTGATCAACAGAAAATCTCATTTTTGAATCAACCAACAATTGGTGTTCCGATGAGTGTTCTTACGAAGTTTTTAGATATGTCAGTTGCCGATCAGGATGATTATCTAAAACAATCGGGAATTCCTACGGATAGTTTGAATAATCAATTAGCCACATGGATACGATATGCGACAAGTGTTAATAGTGACTTGAAAATAGCCATAAAAGCCGACCAGACTACACCGTATCCAAAAGTAGAAAATGTAATTAGTACATTGCAAGATCTTAAACAAAATAGGTTTAATCTGATTACCACTTTAAAGGGGATGCCGGAAGGTTATTAATATCTTGGAAACTTGATTTAATAATAAATCAATAAAAATTAATAAAATAAAATATTAGAATATGGCTAGTGTAGATACCGGTGGCGGCGAAGCTAAAAAAGGTAAACCCCAGAAGAAAAATCTAAGAGTAGATTTTACTCCGATGGTGGACATGAACATGTTGCTTATTACATTCTTTATGTTCTGTACAACTTTGAGCAAACCGCAGATGATGAATCTTGTAATGCCGACCAAAGATGCCCCTGTAGATATTGAACAGAGATCTAAAGTAGATAAGGATAAAACTGTAACTGTATTGTTAGGAGCTGACGATGTAATATATTATTATTGGGGCGAGCCAGATTACGAAGATTCAAATACATTGCAAACAACAAATTTTTCTCCGGGAGGATTGAGAGCAATGTTAACCGAGCGAAATGGCAAAGTGTTAAAACAAATAATTGAACTACGTCAACAAAAGGCACAGGAAAAAATTAAACCAGAAGATTTTAATGAGCGTTCTTCCGAAATAAAAGACGACAAAGATGCTATCGTTGTTGTAATTAAGCCAACGGAAGATTCTACTTATAAAAATTTGGTTGATGTGCTTGACGAAATGCAGATTTGTGCAATAGGTACATATGCTATTGTGGATTTGACTCCGGGAGACCATTTCTTGCTTGATCATTTAAATCCAGATAATGCTACCACGACGGTAGTAGAACAATAATCACATTTAAAATTTACAAGTTATGGCAAAAGACATTAATTTGACATCGAAAGAATGGTGTGATCTTGTTTTTGAAGGAAAAAACAAAGCGTATGGGGCGTACACGATACGTCAGTCCTCGTCGAAAAGACACTTAATTGCGGTATTGATTGTAACTGTTCTGGCAGCATTTTTAACTGTACTTCCTTCTTTGATCGAAACAGTAGCAAAAAGCAGACAAATTTCAGATTCTCTTGACGAATCTACTGTTTTGGCTGAATTGAAAGAGTTGGAAGATCGGGTTAAAGAGCAAGACAGACTTGTTCAAGAAACAGCACCGCCACCTCCTCCTTTGAAATCAACGATTCAGTTTACAGCACCTGTTATGGTGGATGCTGCTGAATTGGATGATGACAGCCGATTGAAATCGCAAGATCAATTAGAAAAATCGGATGTACAAATTTCTATTGCAAATATAGAAGGAGAAGATGTAGAAGGAGCTATTGATATCGCTGATTTGGAAGAACAAAAAGTTGTTGTTGAAGCGAAAGAAGAGATTTACTATGGAGTAGAAATTCAACCTTCATTTCCTGGAGGAGAAGAAGAGTTGATGAAATATCTGCAAAGTAACATCAGATATCCTGTTATTGCTGCTGAAAACGGCATTGAAGGAAAAGTTATCGTTCGCTTTGTGGTAAACAAAAAAGGAGAAGTAACCGATGTCACTGTTTTGCGCGGACTTGATCCCTCTTGCGATAAAGAGGCTGTACGTGTAGTGCAATCGATGCCTAAATGGGTACCGGGAAAACAAAACGGTGTAAGTGTAAATGTTTATTATACACTTCCGGTAACGTATAAACTTCAAAAGTAAAAAACTCTTTTATCTGATAACGAAAAAAGAAGATATTTGTTTGAAAAAACAGTTGTCTTCTTTTTTCATAAAAATATGCAGAATGACAGAAGGTAAAAAAATCATAGGAAAACTGATCTTTGGTATCGTAATGGTTCTTATATATTTAGGTATGGCTTTTATGTTAGCTTTTACCGATTTGTTCAACTTTAGTATTACATATCGAGTAATATTTGCCCTTCTGTTTTTCCTTTATGGATTGTTTCGTGCCTATAGGCTATGGAAATCGTGAATGTGAAGTTATCTGCGCATGTTTTGCCTTAATTTAATAAAAAACAGGAGGTCTGTATGAAAAAACATAGTTTAATTCTCATCGTATTTGTAACGCTTTTATCGTCTTGTAATAGTGGCGGAGGTCGTGTTACAAGAACTGATACGCCGACAAGTGGTAAGGCGATTATAGCTGTTGATGAATGCTTCTCTCCAATATTAACGGAAGAGATAGCCGTATTTACCAATCTCAATGTTGAAGCAGAGATAACGCCGGTTTATGCGGGGGAAAAAGAAATTTTTGATTATTTGTTTTCCGACAGTATTCGACTGATTATTGCGGCAAGAGATATTACTCAAGACGAACGCAATTATATTAGCAAAGAACTAAAATTAACACCCAGAGTACAAAAAATAGCGACAGACGGAATTGCTCTAATTGTAAATCCCGCAAATAGAGATACTTTGATGACAGTTGCTGCTCTGAAAAAAATAATGACAGGCGAAATAACTCAATGGAAAGATATAAATCCTGCCTTTTCGTCATCATTAAATCGTGAGATACAGGTTGTTTTCGATCATCCAAGTTCGAGCACACTACGCTTTATTTCAGATTCGATATGTAAGGGCGAAAAGCTTTCGGAGCGCTTGCGAGCATTGAATGGAAACAAAGAAGTGATTGATTATGTAGCCTCTACACCCGAAGCTATTGGTGTAATTGGAGTGAATTGGATTAGTAATCCGAATGACTCGACCAAACTGAGTTTCGACAAAAAAATACGTGTCGTATCGTTAAGCCGTTCAGATGAGGCAACATATGACAATAGTTACAAACCTTATCCGGCTTATTTGTCAACGGGAGATTATCCCTTAGTACGCGATGTTTACGTTATTCTTACCGATTTACGAGAAACGCTTCCTGCCGGATTCGTGCATTTTATAGCCGGAGACAGCGGGCAACGTATTATACTAAAAGCCGGTTTGCTTCCTGCAACTCGTCCAACTAGATTGATAAATATTCAATCAGAGTGAAAAAATATTAAAAACAGATAATATTCGCTGAATCTGGATGATTTTTTTATAAAATTGTTGTCAGAAATATAGATATTGTGATTCACGATAAAAAAGCAAATGAAAATTTATAATAACTAAATATATATGTAATGAAAAAAACGTTTCTAATTTCTTTTTTTGCTGCGATAGCAATAATAGTCTCTGCTCAATCGGATTTGGGTGTTGATTATTTCTCTTTAGGAGAATATGACGCTGCAAAACGATATTTTGAGAAGAATTTAACCCAATCTCCCGCTTTGTCAAATTTTTATCTTGGTGAAATAGCATACATCCAAGGCAAAGAAAGTGAAGCAAAAACATATTATGACAATGGTTTGGCTGCCGATCCTAATGATTTATACAACCAAATTGGTCAAGCCCAATTGTTGTTGAAATCAGATTTAAAAACAGCAGAAAGTCTTTTTGCAGCCATTCAAAAGAAAAGCAAAAAAGATCCGTTAGTGATTTTAGCTATCGGTCGCGCTTACTTCGATGCAGGCATGAAAGATAAAGCTCGCTTGAAATTGGAAGAAGCTCGTAAAAGAAATAAAAAACTGCCACAAATATATATTTTCGAAGGTGATTTGATTAAAGCCGAAAGCGGTAACGATAAACTAGGAGATATTGCTGGAAAATATGAAATGGCAATTTATTTTGATCCAAGCTACAGATTAGGTTATATTAAAGCAGCTCAAGCTTATGCTTTGTTTAACCCAACAACGGCTATTGAAAAACTAAAAGAAATAATAGCGCTTCAACCCGATTATTTGCTAGCACATCGCCAATTAGGTCAAGTATCGACACAAATTGGAATGTATAATCAAGCAATTGTTTCCTATACAAAATACATGGATGCCGGAGAATATTCTTTGGAAGATTTGAAAAATTATGTGCGGGTATTATATTTCTCGGATATGATTGACGATGCGCAAAAAGC
>DAIOHI010000231.1:0-4710 GCA_036744815.1 Paludibacteraceae bacterium | reverse complement strand
TTTTACATCTCCCGGTTGTATTTTATTATTTTGATATATATACACAGGGCGGTTGACATCATTCACTTCTTCCCATGTATTGTAAAATCCTTCAGCAATAAAACCGAAGTATTGATTGTAACGCTGTCCGGTTCGCGACATATACGAATATTTTTGCGTAACTTCATCCATGTGAATTATTTCATTCCTCGCAAAGGTGTAAATCCCTTTCAGCCAATAGTTAAAACTACCGATCTTATCTCTGAATGTAATTTCACCATCGAAACCTCCATTTTTCATTTCACCCAAATTGTAAGCCGGCATATTGGCTCCAACTATTGAAGGGATTGTGCCTCTGTTTGTCAAAATATTACGTCGGTGTTCTCGAAATAGATCGGCACTAATCTTAACTTTATCTTTCCAAACAAACATATCTATACCGATATTCGTTTTGACAGAACGCTCCCAAGTTAAATCAGGGTTACCCATCTTCCCCTCAGCCGACAACAGGTAATTGGTATAGTTTACACCAACTTCACCTAAATTATATTGAGGATAAAGATCATTATACTCTACTTTTGAGCCTGAATAATATTCATAAGCCGTAGGCATATACAAGAAACGTTCTCCTCCGACTTTATCGTTTCCTACTTCTCCGTACGAACCTCGTACTTTCAGATAAGATAAGTATTCGCTTTTAGGAAAGAAATTCTCTTCAGTAATTACCCAACCAAGTGAGAATGCCGGAAAAAACCCAAAGCGTTTCGTTGACGCAAAATTTTCTGTTCCGTTGTAGCCGGCGTTGAACTCAGCTAAATAACGATTTTTATAATCATAGGTTACACGCCCTACAACACCTTGATATCCATTTGGAATAAGGAATTTGAGTGTTGGCGAGAAATATTTACTTTGATTATAAAGAAGCAGACCACCAATAGTATGGCTTCCGAAAGACCTTGAATAATCAAATCCAAATTCGATGTAAACTTTACGATTTTTCCCGTGATAATCATTTATTGAAAACGCTCCTTCTTGACCTTGGGGCAAAAGAATCGCTTCTCCTGTGGACTCATCCTTTACTGCGTTATAAGTTACTACATCCTTCACATAACGTATCGTGTGCGAATTGAAGTTTTGATACGAAACCGTTCCATGAGCAGCAAGTCCTTGGGTTATAAATCCTAATTTTAAATCGGCTCGCAAAGAAGTGTTCAGTTGATTCTGATATTCATCTAAGTTGCCTCCGGCATGCAGTAAACCGTAAATTGGATTTGGAATAAAGTTATATCTTCCTGTTAAGTTGTTTATGATTTTACCATCGACAATACCCGGACCTGATGTAGGAGGATGTGCATAGGCGTTTGATAGGATATATGCTGTACTACTATTAGGAGCATGTCTGTTTGTCAATTGGTCGGATACATTAAGTGCGATATTCAAATCTTTTGTTACTTGAAAGTCAAAATTTGTTCTGAAATTATAACGCTTATATTTTATTTGTGTATCATAGCCCTCCATTAAATTGGTATTGTTAAACATACCATCTTGACTAAAGTAGCCTAAGGAGACAAAATACTTAACTTTTTCCGTCCCTCCGTTTACATTTATATTATATTGTGATTGAGATGAACGATCTTTAAAAAGTAGAGAAACCCAATCCGTATCAGGATAAAAGATCGGATCGGAATGACTGCGAAATTTTTCCAATTCTTCATCTGTAAATCTTGGAGTATAATCTCCTGTAATGTAACCATCATAGCTGATAGCTTCATTAAAAGAACTTGCCCAATCGTAGGCATTCATTTGTTTACGTAAATTAGTAAAATCCTGGCTGGCAAAGTTAACCGACAAACTTACCTGAGGTTTTGAAACTGTTCCGCGTTTAGTTGTAACCAAAATCACACCATTGGCTCCACGTACTCCATATACTGCTGTTGCCGAAGCATCTTTCAGAATGGTTACATTTTCAATTTCATTAGGATCAAGATTATTGAAGTTTGCTGTCTCGACTCCATCAATCATCACTAAAGGAGCTTGTAAGTCGACAGTTTCATCTGTAGCAAAAGAACCGATTCCACGGATACGAAGTGTAGCTTGGTCTTTCCCCGGCTCACCACTTACTTGCACTGCAGTAAGTCCAGGCATACGCCCAACTAAAGCATTCCCTACGTTTGCTTGAGGAGATTGAAGCAAGTCTTTGGTTTGTACCGCTGATAAAGCTCCGGTTACACTTGCCTTTTTCTGGCTTCCATATCCCACTACAACTACCTCGTCAATTTCTGTGGATATTTCTTCCATAGTGATATTGAGTGAACTTGCCCCAGTGGAGACTTCGAGCGTTTTGAAGCCAATATATCTACAAATAATTTTACTTCCATCGGGAACATTTAGAGAGAATTTCCCATCTATATCAGTGATAGTTCCCCTATTAGCATAATCTTTTACGGTTATAGAAACTCCTAATAATGGTTCTCCCGAACTATCTTTGATAGTCCCTGTGATTTTTTTCAATTGCGTTGTGGGTTGCGGCTGTTGTCCTGCAACGGGTGAAGACACCGCGCAAAACACCATCAACAGTAACATAATCCACTTCCGCTTAGTCCTTGTGTATAAAACAATAGCAGTTTTTATGGTTTGCATAATGTTAACTTGATATTAGATTAATAAAAATGTATTAGCCTCTTCCTTTGATTTTAAGAATCCTGAAGCAATTAGGGGATGTGATTGTTTTCAAGTAGTAGCATAATAATTAGATTTATTGTTAATTATTCCTGATTTATTTCCATATCGTCACAATGTTCTATTTTAAAAAATGACGGGGCTTTATGTATAGCAGGATAAGCATTACTTCGTTCTATTTTATTGCCATTCCATTTCAAGCCACTCATTCCATACGCATGTAGAAGATATACATCATCGAATATTCTAAAAGTATTATCGTATATTTTGATGTTCTTATTATAACGGCTTTCTTCTTTATCTTCAAGAATGCCTGCCGCCACATCAAGTACAGCTTTACCCCAAGTGCCAAATAAACAATTATCAAAGACATTGTTCCTTATGGTACAATCACCTACTCCGCCTTGTTCAAACCAATAATTTGCATCGCCTTCGAAAAGGATAGCTGCTCCTGCCGTATGAAATGTATTGTTTTCAACTACGGTTTTTCCTCGACAATTAAGCAACATACCGCGTGCACGATTTTTTCCAATATAATTATGATGAATATGTATTTCAGCAAAATCATATAATTCTCCAACAGCGTCACCAACTAATATGTTATCGGGTAAGTTTTTAGATAATTTAATCCGTGTAATTTCTTTATTGATACGTTCTGCTTCTAACACTTCGGCACTTCCTTTAGTAATAAGACTCTTTCCTTTTACAAGTTCAACTTCACTCCCTTTTTTTAAAAAATCAAACCCTAATTGTTGCGCGTGTTTCAAACGAACGTATATCTCATTAGGAGCAACCTTCTCCACTATTTGTACGTATATGCCATGAATGTTGGTCGCATCATCCATTTGATTCATAAAAACATTGTTACTTAATTCTATTTTACCCGTACAATTAGTAAAGTGAGTGGCATCAGCCGTGCAGCTAATCATTCGCCCTTCGGAAGGAATAAACTGACATGATTCCACCGTTACATTATGCGTGCGCTGTCCTATAATCCCCATTCCTCCAGAATGGTGTATCGTTATGTTTTCGAAACGAACATCTTTGCTATCACTCAAAATAAATGAAGGATAATTACGATGTCCGGCAGCAAAAACCATCGTATTTCCTACAGTTCCATTTATTCCATTTAGAAAAATACGTACTTTACGTTCCCCTAAATCTTTTACGGTTAATGGAATGGAATTGATATAATAATCGTGAACCATAAAAGCTGTTTCACGTTTGTGAGTATCGAACTCTAACAAGGAGCCATAGTTGTAAATTACTTCTTTGCTTACTGTTGTTTTCAACTCATCACTTGTATTCTTATTATCTGTAAAAACCAAAATATCGTTCACAATTTTATACGGAAATTGTTCCGGTATTTCCAAGTCCATCTCATTTTTATTACTTGCTATAATAATCCCTTCGCTATGGAAAGGACGCGCGCAATCCACAGAAAAATTCTTAAATATAATGTTGGATGATTTTTCTACAAGAAAAGGATTCACGAAACCGTGAAAAACGAATAAAGAACCTTGTCCGTTGACAGTCAGATTCTTCATTTGCTCTATAGGGAAAATGATTCTTTTTAGCCCTTCATCATTGTTACTTACAAAACAATATCTATCAACACCTCTATCAGGATAAAAATGATATTCTCCTGTTTCGAAAATTAATTCAGCCGATGAATTTCTATCACAAGTTTTCAATGCGGCAATTACACCTGGTGTTGCATCTGCCAACTGAGAGCTCTCAACTCCAAAGTCTTTTACATAAATTTTTTTTTGCGCTGATAGAGCCGATGTTAAAATTAAGCCACATATTAGTGCTAGATTGCAAGCATTTTTTTTAAAAAACGAGGTGCTCTTCATAGTTCACTTTTCTATTTATTCTTTTGCTATTAAAATTTCTTATTATATGCAAAGAAAACGGTTTTATAAGAGCATTCTTGGTTTATACATACCAAAAACAATCGCTTTTATACCAAAAGCATCAATTTTCAACAATTTATTTATATAGGATTTAGCTCTTAAGCTTTAGACTAAAAATAAAGATGTTTGACTAAAA
>DAIOHI010000230.1:0-4716 GCA_036744815.1 Paludibacteraceae bacterium | reverse complement strand
TCGTTGGTGTTATTCTTTATGGTTACATCTAAGAAATAATAATCATCAGTGTTTTTTACGTATTCATTCAATACATCGCAATCTCCGTTTGAAGTGCGAAATTTTACGCTAATTTCATATCCAAGCGATTCGCCGGGAGTATAGGGCTCTATGCCAATAATAGCATCTTGTTCAGTAGTATAAGCAATACTACTATTAACTCCACTGAGCGATAAGATATAAAATCCATCAAGAGCATGTCCTCCCCATCCCCAATTGAAATGGAACTTATTCTGATTGTCGTATCCATCAACAACAAAGGAATGTCCTCCTCCGTTAACTTTTCTGCCTCCGTAAATAACCGGACGTAGATTGTTTATTTCGGTTTTAATTTTAGCTTCCCAGTCGGAACTATTATAATCATCTTTTTCAATATATTCTGCTGGTTTAAAACCAAAATGGCAGAATAGAGCTGATGGGATAGATAGGTTTAATGCTCCACTTTCCCCTGAAGCGTACCTCATACGAACGCTAATGCCGATATCTGCTAATAGTTGCGAAATTTCATTTGCTCCATTCGGACGAGGATTGGTTGATGTTGATAAAGCATCCGGCATGTTTTTCAGATTATAAATACGATTGTTGAAGTTTACACTTCGTTTTTGTCCTGGATTTGGAAAGCTCGTTCCACCATAATCGTAATATTCATAATATCCTTTACCTTTCAGAGCTGTGATATTATTCTTTTTTCCCCAATAATGCATAACTTGTCCGGTGGCGGTGGCTACGCATCCAACAACATAATTGTTTGGAGTTGATAGGGCAAAATTATTGGATTGAGCCCATTTTGCTGAAACTAAAATAGTTCCCGGAGTATAAGTTGCATTTACTGCTTTTTGCATTGGTTTTGATAAAGAGTTTCTTTCTGCAACAGCTGTAGTAAGTAATTCTTTCCATTCAGCAGCAGCTTTCGATTGACGAGCAGCCTTTTGAATGTCACTTTGGCTATTTGCCATTTGTTGCTGTAGAAGGTATTCCATTTCTTCCATCATGCCATTCATCCACCAATGGTAGCTGGGGCTGGCATCTTCTTCGCTGCCGAAGTTTCCTTCGTCCGAATAAGCTATTACCGGTGTAATTTCATCGTCAGCAGATAAAATAAGCCAACCTCCGGCATTTTGGTTTTCGAAGACAAAATAACGTGGAGTTTGATCGTTTTCGGATTTTCTAATTTTCAATAATTTGACATCTTGAATACTAACTTGCTTGCTTCCTTTTTTTAATACGTTACGGCTATTTCCCGAGAAAAAATTCGCAGCGGCTTGTTTTGCGCTAATCGAATCAATGGGTTCAGCCCAAACAAAGCTGCAAGTGAACAAGAAAAAGAAAGCAATAAAAGATTTTTTAGTTAAAGTTTTTAATCGCATAATGTTTACTTTTTTAAGAGTTTAAGTAGCTTGATGAAATGAAAAACGAAGATAGGCTAATAAAAAGTTTGAAGAGTTCAACAGCGTAAAAGTTTAGTTCAGCAGCGTAAAATGAGAGCGTTTAGACTGCGTTATTGTCGTTGTCTGTACAAAAATTAGCCATAGAAGTAAATAATAATGTACTTTTGTAATAAAACTAATCTAAATCTATGTTTTCGATAAAGTCTGAAATAACATTTCTGATATTTTGTGCTCCTGTCATTAGTACTTTTGTCTGCGTGTTGGTGCTATTGCAGTTTTACCGATATTCAAAAGCAAAGCGTAGCATGGCTCTACTTCTTTCTGTCGTGGCACTTTGCATGCTTGCATACACAATCAGCGACTATTATATTTATGATACGCCTTACGAAGTTATTCGTTTTTTCGACTCGTGGTCGGGATTGCTGATATCCCCTTTTCTCCTTTACTATTTTTCTACATTGATTTTTCCTGATCAATCTCATCGTAAGCAGTTGTTTACTTGGTTGCTTCCGGCAATAATATCATTGCCTCTTTACATATTGACGTTGTCGCTTTGGGGAGAAAAAACAGGAATTTATGATTTAACAACTTTCTATAAAAATTTACCGCATCCCGACCTTATTCTTCGCCTTTTGGTTTTGCTTGTTTTTACGGGAATGATTGTGGCTATTGCTGTTCGGGTATGGAATATGACCAAACACTACCAATTGAATTTGCGCGAACATTATTCTTATTGCGAAAAAATCAATCTGAATTGGGTTTTCTATATTGTTGGATTGATGATTCTATTTGGAGCTTTGGCTATTTTAGGCATAGTTACTTCCGGTTTCGAATACAAGTTGTTGTTTGCCTTTGCTACTTTTTTCATAATGATTCAAGTTTTCATGTTGGGCGTGAAACAGGCTGATTTAATACAAATTGTCGAAGAAAATATAACCTCCGACTTGGAAATAGACAAAGAGCTAAGCAAAACTCAAAAGCTAAAACAGGAATTGATTGAATACTTTGAAAACGAAAAACCTTATTTGGATTCGAATTTAGAATTGAATAAAATAGCCGCGGCATTAAACACAAACCGTACTTATATCTCCCGTCTTATTAATATGGAATTCGATTGTTCTTTTTATGAATTTGTGAATAAGCGTCGCGCTCATCATGCATTATCTCTAATTACAACCGATGATAGTTTGTTAATTGATGTTGTAATAAATGAATCAGGCTTTAAGTCGAAAGCAACGTTTTATAAATTTTTTCGGCAGGAATTTGGCTGTACTCCGGTAAAGTATTTACAGAAAGAACAATTCGATAATTATGTTAACTAAATGCTTCGCGAATAAATTATCCAAGCTTTGAAGCTGTCGTTTTTTATGAGATTTGCTTATCCTTTTTTATATTTATATGTTAGAATTCCGATAATTAACGTTTCCTTGCAAAAAAATAATTATTTTTGTAGGCTTGCTTAGTAAGCGTTTCTCTATATGGAAGATAATTCACAAAAAATTTTGTTTAAAGTTCCGGAGCCCACATTAAGGCGCCTGCCATGGTATTTGGCATATGCTCAATTGGAATTGAGAAACGGAGAATCGCATTTGTCGTCAACTCAAATAGCCAAAAATATAGCAGTCGATTCTTCAATCGTAGCAAAGGATTTGTCTTACGTAAGCATCTCGGGACGCACAAGAGTTGGTTACGATATAAAAGAATTGGTAACCGTACTCGAAAGTTTTCTTGGATTTACGAATTCGCATAAAGCTTTTCTTTTCGGAGTTGGGCGATTGGGCGGCGCATTGTTGCACGATAACGGATTGCAACAATTTGGTTTGGAAATTGTTGCCGGATTTGATGTTAAATACGAATTGGTAGGAACGAGCATCAACCGAATACCGATACATCATTTGGATAGTTTTTCCGAATTGCAGAAAAAAACGGGTGTCAATATTGGGATTTTAACTGTGCCGATAGATAAAGCTCAGTCAGTTTCGGAAAAAATTATAAACGGAGGAATTCAGGCGATTTGGAATTTTACGCCGTTTCGCATTCGCGTTCCTGAAAATATTGTGGTACAAAACACATCAATATATGCTCATTTAGCTGTTATGTTCAATCGGTTGAACGCTATTAACGAAAATGAAAAATAAGATTTTTTCGGTTTATTTAAGATGAAAATAATCGCCATTGGACAAAATTATGTGGAGCATAACAAAGAGCTTGGAAATCATCATCCCGAAGAGCCTGTTGTGTTTATGAAGCCCGATTCGGCAATTTTAAATAATAATAAGCCTTTTTATTTACCCGATTTCACCGAGGAATTGCATTATGAAACGGAGCTTATTGTAAAGATAAATCGATTGGGAAAAAATATTAGTCCGCGTTTCGCTCATCGCTATTATTCCGAAATCGGGCTTGGAGTAGATTTTACCGCTCGCGATTTGCAACGACGGCTGAAAACTGAAGGTAAACCATGGGAAATAGCTAAAGCTTTCGATGGTTCGGCTGTTATAGGTGCTTTTTTGCCGCTAACGAATTTTGATGATCTGCAAAATATCTCATTCCATTTGGATATTGATAAAAAAACGGTGCAAGAAGGAAATTCGGCAAATATGATATTTTCAATAAATGAACTAATTGCCTATGTTAGTCGTTTCTTTACATTGAAAATAGGTGATATCCTATTTACCGGAACGCCCGTTGGGGTTGGTAAAGTGGCTATCGGAAATCACTTGGAAGGTTATATTTTCGATAAGAAAATGTTTGATTTTTACGTCAAATAATTTCATGATGAAAATACAATAAGATTGGATTTTATTCGTTTAAATGTTCTAGATAAAGTTTTTATAATAATGAGATATTTCGCTATTTCGCTTTTGTCTTTCATTTTCGCGCTAGCTCAAGCAGCTCCCGTTGTAAATTCCCATACTATTAAATGGAAGGCTTGCGACAGATGGGAAAACAATGGAGTTGTGCAAAAGATTGTTGCTTTTGAAAACGCGCGTTACCTGTCCGGCGATCTTTTGCCTCATTTTTTTGTAAGCATTCCATTAGAAGATGATAATCAGTCATACAAAGTAGAGATAAAAAATGCGGTTTACATTCCACTTACTTCGGAAGAAACCGAAGTTTTGTCCGGAGCAACATTTCAATCGGAAGCAAGTTTGGATTCCTATGCAGTCACTCGCGATGGATACCGAGTTTTAGATGTTCATATTCTCCCTTTTGTTGCGAAAGAGCAATCTGTTCTCAAATTAATTTCATTTGATCTTTCGATAGAGAAAGATGAGACAATTCATCG
>DAIOHI010000229.1:0-4741 GCA_036744815.1 Paludibacteraceae bacterium | reverse complement strand
GTTTCTCTTGAAATGAAAAGCCCGACTTTAGCTTTGCATCCTTTCCCAAAGGAAGACTCTCGCAATGATTTCGACAAAGATAAATTAGGCTTCGAATGGCAATATTTACGTAATCCTATACCGGAAAATTATTCGCTGATCGAACGAAAGGGCTGGTTGAGAATTAAAACATCACCTGTGTCGTTAAATGATTTGGATGCTGTGTCGCTCGTCTGTCGCAGGCAAACGGAACATGATTTTTCTACTGAAACGTTTTTAGAATTCAGTGCTGCGAATGAAAATGAAGAAGCCGGAATGACACTTATTCAAAACAACACGCATCATTACGACTTTCATATCAGGAAAGTCGGCAACAATTACTTTGTCCGAGTAAAAGTGACATTGGGAAATTTATCATATATTGCTAACGAAAAGAAATTAAAAAGTAACAAAGTCAAGCTAAAAATAGAAGGGAATCCGATGCAATACAGCTTTAGTTTTTCGGAAGAAAAATCTGAAAATTATAAGACATTAGCTCAATTAGATACTCGTTATCTATCCACAGAAGTTGCCGGAGGTTTTACCGGAGTAATGATCGGACTATATACTTCGTCGAACGGAAAAGCAACGAAGGCAAAAGCTTATTTCGATTGGTTCGATTATAAGGAAACGAAATAAAATGCAATCTAAGTTCCGTTTTAAGGCTAAACTTTAGACGGAACTTAGATTGTTTATAAAATCTACACTCCACTAAAGGCACTAAAACCTCCATCTATCGGAAGTAAAGTTCCGGTAATAAAACTGGCTGCATCGGAACATAAAAACTGTACCGCGCCATTCAATTCGTTGATATCACCAAAACGTTTCATTGGTGTTTTTGCAATTACTTTCAGACTGCGCTCGGTCAAGGAGCCATCGGGATTAATAAGTACAGCTCTATTTTGGTCGCCAATGAAAAAACCGGGAGCAATCGCGTTGACGCGGATTCCGTCTCCAAATTTTAATGCCAAATCGGAAGCTAACCATTGAGTAAAGTTTGTTACTGCCGATTTTGCTGCTGAATAACCCGGCACGCGAGTAATCGCCGAATAAGCCGCCATTGACGAGATATTGACAATGCTTCCCTTGCCCTGATCTGCCATAACTTTCCCAAAAACATAAGACGGATACACCGTTCCATTCATGTTCAATTGGGTTACTTTTTCCCAATCGGATATGTTCATATCAAAAAAACTTTGCTCGGGACTTAAGGTTGCTCCGGGCATATTACCTCCGGCAATGTTCAGCAATATATCTATTCTTCCCCATTTCGCAACAATTTCATCTGCCACTTTTTTTAAACTTTCTATATCCAAAACATTTCCGACTACACCGATTGTTTCTCCACCTAAAGCAGTCAATTCTTGTACCCGGACATCCAAATTCTCTTGACGAATATCAATAGCCGCGACTTTAGCACCTGCTTGGATAAAACTTCGTGCAATGCTGCCACCCAATACTCCTCCGGCTCCTGTAATAACTGCTACTTTTCCTTTAATGCTGAATACCTCATTCATTTTTATATATGTTTGTAAGTTAAGTTTATTTTTGATTTAATTCACTTTTCACTGTCGCCATAACTCCATCAATCTGAGCTAAAGCGTACATTCTACCCAAGAAGGAATAACCCGGATTGTAGGACTTATTTACATCGTCGAGCATCAAACGACCGTGATCGACACGCATAGGTAAATCTGGGTTTTCTTTCTCGAAAACGCGCACAACATCTATCAATTGTCCGCGTCCCGATAAATGCGAAGCTTCCATAAAATCACCGCTTTCGTAAACATCAGTGCTGCGTAGATGCACAAAATGTGTTCGTTTGGCGTAGCGTTTTGCTAAAGCAGGCACATCGTTGTGCAAGCCCGAACTCAGCGAACCGGCACAAAAAGTTAAACCATTATTCGGGCTGTTTACCGCGCTTAATAGCCAATCAATATCTTCCATCGAAGTAACTATTCGAGGTAATCCCAATACGGCAAACGGCGGATCGTCGGGATGAATGCAGAGATTAACGCCGTATTTTTCTGCGATAGGAATGACGCGTTCGAGAAAGTATTTCAGGTTTTCGCGCAGCTGATTTTTGTCTATACCGTCGTAAAGAGCAAGCAAACGGTTGAAAATAGCCACCGGATGTTTGTCGCCTTCGCGAATATTTCCATTGATAAAACCTTGTGTTTTTACAATGATGGTGTTTATCAACGCGTCTTTTTCCGCTTCGGTAATAGTTTTATCCAAAGCATATATTTGCTTCAATTCTTCGGCGCTATAATCTTTTTCGGCGTTTTTTCTTTTTAATATAAAACAATCGAAATAAGCAAAACGTATTTTATCGAAATACAGCGTATAAGTTCCGTCGGGATTTTTGTAATTCAGTTCGGTGCGTATCCAGTCGATAACGGGCATAAAATTGTAACAAACGGTTTTCACTCCGGCTTTGCCCAAATTTGCCAAACTTATTTTGTAATTTTCAATCAACTGATCTCTATCCTGACCTCCGTATTTAATGCTCTCGGATACGGGAAGACTTTCCACAACCGACCAACGCAAACCAGCCTCTTCGATAAATTGCTTATACTCGCTAATAGCCTCTAAAGTCCAAACTTCTCCGTTAGGGATATGATGCAAAGCGCTAACAATCCCTTCCACGCCTATTTGACGAAGCATATCAAGAGTAATGCTGTCTTTTTTTCCAAACCAACGCCAAGTCTTTTCCATATTATTATTCAACTTAAATTATAGAACTACAAATATAGTCTATTCAGAACGAAAAGATTACCGAAAGAAACTAGTTCTTCCGATAATCTTTTTTCAAAAAACTAATACCTATTTGCTATTTGATAAATTTCACAACTTGATTGCTTTCTCCAATTCTTGCTTTCACAACGTATAAGCCGGAAGCCATTGAAGATAAATCAAGCGACGAAATGTTATCCTGAGAGATTAATAAACGTCCGTTAATATCAAAAATCTGAACCGTGCCAGCATTTTTTAGATTAAGTATATTTGCAGAGAAATAAATATCATTTTTTGTTTTTACAATATCCGTACCTGCTGTTTCTGTCGGAATAAACTCAATGTTATCTATGTAATAATCTGCACTTTCTACTCCAATACCTAATCCTAAGTCGAATTGCGACAATGCTTTTAAATTATCATCTGTTAGAGAAAGAGTTATTTCTTTAAAAAACCATACTTCTCTTGTTTCGGATTGGATTAGATTATTTGCATCAATAGTTGGCACATTTGCTGTAAAACTTGCACCAGGTGCGCCCAAGAAGCAATGTACGCTTTTCCATGAGTTTTGGTCTGCAGAACCACCAGTTCCTAAATACAGATCAAATTTAATTTTCTGAATATCTCCTAAGGTTAAAGCATCCGGTAGAGAAACCGAGAATTTAGGATAAGCATTCCAGTTGTTACTAGTTACATGCAGTGATTTTTCTTCGGCATTTGTGGGATTCGCTTTCACAACTGCTGTAATGTTTTCAGCAGACCAAGCAATACTCGAATAAGCATGATCTATTTCGTCGTCTTCAAAATTGATGACAGCCGAAGGTGTCGCACTTTCTCCTTCTAAATAAGCTTCTTTCAGAGTAAGAGTTCCGGCGGTTGCTTTTTGTAAATAAATTTGCATGATATTACTTTTTTTATCCGCGTCAAGAGTCACTACAATCGTTTCTTCTCCTGCTTGAGCAAAAATTTCAGGTGTATTGGTCGACTCATCGTTATACTGAACAACTAATTTTACAGTAACATCAACAGCATCAAAATTCACAACTACTTTAGTATAAGAAGATGCGTCTAAACCTCCAGACCACCAACCCCAGCCTCTGCCGTTCCATTCGCCGTCGAAAGTAATTGTTTTTGTCTCAGCAGCGTAAGAACTACCCCAACCAGCATTGAGATCCGTTAATGAAAGATCTAATCGGGTAGAAAATGCCGAAGAAACGATAAAAAAAGAGAAAATAATAAAGAATAATTGTTTTTTCATGAGTAATAAATTTTTGAATATTAAAATGACTTTTAATTATCACAAAGGTAAACAACACTAATTTTGACAAAGCGTCTATTCGTTACAGATGTTTTTCCCTTCGTAACATTTTAAAAAGAATAATTTATTTTACAAATAAAGTGTTTAAATGGATTGTGCGAAATGACATCCCAGCAGATTACTTTATAAACTTCACAACTTTCGATTCTCCTCCGATTATTGCTTTCACAATATATGCTCCAGAAGGTAGTGAAGATAAATTAAGCGACGAAATATTATTTTGAGAAATTATTGAACGTCCGTTTGTATCAAAAACCTGAACAGCGCCAGCTTCTTTTAGATAAAGTATATTTGCAGAGAAATAAGCTAAGTGAGAATATTCCTTTAGTAGGAATTTTTTCTTTCAATTTTATATTATCAATATAGTAATTACCGGCATCTGTAGATATTCCTATTGCTAGGTCGAAAGTTGAAGCTTCAGAAGTAATTGATAAATCATAGGTTTTAGTCAACCATGTACTGGCCGCCCCTTGACCCGGATAATTTGTATCTTCATGAATTTTTGCATCATCTACATACACATACATGTTTTTATACTCTGTAGCTTTCCAATAAAAATCAACAGAAATTTGTTCATAATCAGTTAGTGTTTTTCCAGAAGGAAGTGCGATGCTGACTTGTATTATGTTATTATAACTTTTTGTTGTGAAATGTGCGGCTCTTTTATTT
>DAIOHI010000228.1:0-4742 GCA_036744815.1 Paludibacteraceae bacterium | reverse complement strand
ATATTATTTCCTGTAGTTACATAATCGGTAATTTTAAATTCGGTTGGCGTATAAGTGTCTTCCGAATAACCGACTTTTTGTCCGTTTACCCAAAGATAATAGCCTTCGCCAGCACCATTGAAGCGGACAAAGATGTCGCGTCCGTTCCAATCATTAGGAATCGTAAAATCTCGTCGGTAACTTCCCACAGGATTTTTCATATTGCTATTATATGTAAAATTCGAGTTAGGATTTTCCTGTACTTTATAAGTTTGATTGTTGTATGTGAATGGATAATTAAAATTCGTATAAATAGGCACATCCCAACTTTTCCCGTTTCTTACTCCATATATCTGCCAAACACCTGGTACGGTTATATCTTCCCACCCACTTACACTATAGCTTGTTTCGTAAAAATTGGTAGCTTTTGATTCCGGATCTTTCGCCCAGTGGAATTTCCACGTACCATTTAGGTTTAAATAATAACTCGATTGCTCAATGTTGCTGTTTTGCAACAAAGCATTTTCCGTTTCAAAAGGAATAGCAATTGTGTAAGGTTCTTCCCGGTTTATTTGCGTAATATTAACATCGTTCCATGCACCATCCCAATTTTCAAATCCGGCTTGGGCAAATAGCAGTGACGAAAAAAACACAGCGAGAATACTTAATAATAATTTCGTTGTTTTCATGGTTACTTCTTAATTAATTTCTTAGATATGGTGTTATTTTCAATTTGTATGCTCAATAAATAAAATCCTTGTTTATAGTCGCTCATTTCTATTGTCTGCAAGCCGGCTTCCAATACTTGGTTATAAACAACTTGTCCGGAAAAATTAAATATGCGAACAATGCCTTTTGTTGGCATATCGACATGCAAAACATCTTGAACCGGATTGGGATAAAAGCGGATATCCTCTGTTTTCACATCGTTAACTTTACTCGGTTCTCCTCCGGCATTATCAATATCGAGCAATTGCCACTCTGCAAATTGCATCAAATTAGAACCTTTATTTTCGGTAATGTTTAGCCTAAAATATGTGTATTTTTTCAGGTCTTTGTTACAGCCATAATACTGTGTCATTCCGCGATAGGGAAATTGCTGATTACTTCTGTAGTCAATTAATTCCCAATCCCTTCCATTAGCAGAAGCTTCGAGCGTCCATGCAGAAGGATCTCGATTTTCATTATCATTTGCCGATGTGATGCTGTATGCGTTTACCTTTACAGAAGCAGCCGATTGATAATTTATCCACATTGAGCCATAAAAAGCATTGCAATATTTACTATTTTCAGTTTTATCAATCAGCTTAGCAACGCCTTCCGAAGAATTTATATCATTAAATTCGGCTGTGAGCGTTCCGCTATTATTCGTAATATCCGTCGAAGAAATTCCCGTTCCGTACAATTCCCATTCGCCAATAATGGCTTCAGTTGAATTGGTATTTGACAGGCGTGTGATGTTGAATCGGAAATAAGTATATTTCGTAGATGTGCTAACCGTGTAAGTTTTGCGTTCGCCTCTTTGCGAAAAAGTGATGTTGCTTCTGTTATGAATATTCGTCCAGTTTTGTCCGTCGTTCGAAGCTTGTAATGTCCAGTTTCGAGGATCTTTATCGCTGTCGTAACCTGCCACAACAGAATATGCCAAAATACTTGCAGGAATAGTTGATTTATATTGTATCCAAGCCGGCACTTCCGGAATATCCAAGGAATATTTTGTATCACCACTATTGTCAACTAACGCTTTCAGCTCTTCCGGAGTTGAAGCACTCGACGATGAAAGTTCTCCTCCGTTCAAGGTTATATCGTTATAGAAATAATCGTAATATAAAGTTCCAAAAAGCTGCCATTCTGCAATTTGACTTGCATTTGCTCCATTATTCGCCGTAATATGTAATTTGTAATACTGATAACCTTTATTCGTATTAGTCTTATAATATTGCGTACTGTTTCTGTATGCGAATATTTGATTCTGCTGTTGACTGATTTTTGTCCAATTTATTCCATCTTCTGAAGCGTACAATGTCCAATCTTTCGGATCTTTTTCGGGTGCATCAATAGCTGAAGTTAAACTATAGGATTTCAGTTTATAAACACCATTGGCTCTGTATTCAATCCAAAAATCAGATTGATTCGTAAGCTGATATTTCGATGCTGCATTTTTATCTATCAAGTTCACATAAGTTTCGTCCGGCTCATTTCCATTGTATTGCGCAGTCAACTCACCACCATCTGCAGTGATGTCATCAGTTAAAATAGAATTACCGTATAGTTGCCAATCGGAAAATTGAGTTTTGCTTGCGTTTCCATTATTTGCATCAATGTGCAGGCGAAAAAAAGTATAAGTTTCGTTTACTGAAATATTATAGTCTTTTTTTTGATAACGCGCGGTAAATGTTTGATTGCTCTGTTCATCCAAATCGATCCAATCTGAGCCGTCATTAGAAGCCTGAAGTTTCCATGATTTTGGATCTTGGTCAGCATTTTTATCGTTAGAGAATATTGCATAAGCTTGCAAAGCTACTGCAGCAGGAGATTCGTATTGCAAATAAAAATTTGAAGCGGCTGAAAAAGTAACATTTGTGTTTAAATAATTATCAATCGCGCTATTTATCCCTGTCGATTCAACAGACGCTGTAATCAAACCTCCATTATCGGTAATGTCTGAAAAAACATAAGTATCTGTTTTGAAACGGAAAGAATCTACTTTAAAAAGATTGCTTTGACCAACAACGCCTGTAAAAACAAGATAAATATTTTGCATTCCCGATATCGCCGTGATATTTTCCGTCAGAATTTGCCAATCATCTCCGGTTGTAGGAACAGAGATAGTTGCAAGCAAAGTACCGCTTGGGCTTCCTTGACGCAGTTCGATGGAGGAACGGGCGACTGCTTTTGAAACCTTTATTTCTATCGAAGAAGCTAAATTGTTTTCAAAATTCACATTATTAAACCCTAGATAAAAACCATTTTGGATATTTCCAATTTCATATTCGTTTCCATTACTTCCTGTTTGTACATAAACACCTTTCAGGTAATCAAAATGCGCTGCTTGAATTGTTGAAAAAGCGTTTTTAATAATTCTATTTTTATCTAATGGAGCATTGAAAGCGACAGAAACAGCTGTTGACGGACCAAAAGGATCGTTGTTAAAATCGCAATTTTCGCTACATTCAGACAAAATATAATTTTCAGGAGTTTTGGTTAACCATGCAGAAGAAGTCACAGCTGCCGAATTACGATTGTTGTAAGCATGAAGGGCATTTTTCTGCATCCAATCAACATATTCCGTTTTTTGAAAATCCACAATAAAACGACGCACATAACGCATCAATATTCCTTTAAAACCGGCTAAATCACCGCTTCCTACCTGACAAACTTTAATAACGCCATTTTCATCACAAAGCTGCTCGTAGGTGTATTTCATTATCATTTCGGCATCGTCTTTATATTGCTTATCGCCGTAACGATTATAAAGCATGGTTGCCGCGCCCAAGTAAGTTCCTTGATTGTAAGTTGACGCCCAATAATTGTAACCCGAAGGTTGACCGTCAACCCACGAAAAGCTATCGTAAACCTGTCCTGTTGAAGCGACATACAAATATTTACGTTGCAAAGCATACAAATTTTTAGCTTTTACGTAATAGCTGTCGTCGTCCAAAGCCATTGCTAAATAGCAAGCTGCAACCTCAGCCGGACCGTTAATACATGAGTTCGTTCCGTTTTGAGTTTCTGTTGTTTCTTTCCATCTCAACATTCCCGAAGGGAGTAACGCGCGGGCATACATTTGATCAAAGTTTGTTTTTGCATTCGTCAAATAAGATGCATCTCCAAACATAAGATAGCCTCGAATGGAAGCAATTACCATCCATGCTATATCATCGTTAAATTCGTTATACAACCAATTAGTTCTATTGCGCGCAATAAAGTTTTTGTACAATTCACGAAACATCGTTTCGTGGGCGGGATTACCTGTTGTTTCATAAGCATCGAGCACAACTTCAAACATCTCGGCATCGCCCCACCATCCTCCATTACCTAATACATATCCGGTAGAAGCTCTTTTATAATATTTTGTTTTCCAACCGGTCATCATCTCGTCTTTTATGCTTTGAGAAAAGCCGCTTGCAAGATTTGCTATATCTAATTTCCAAATTTGCCTTTGAGCGGCATCGCCTGTTTTCTTTTCATGCAATTCTAAAACAGCAGCATTATCAACAGATGACGTTTCAAGATAAAGTTCAATACTTCCATCGCGATGAGTTTGGCTTATATAATAATGCCCCGATCGACCTTCAACGGGAGTTAATGTCCATTTGGATGCATTGGTGCTTACGTTATCCGATTGTACTATCGCAGCCCCATCTATTGCATTTCCCTTTCTATAAAGCACTTTTTGTGAATATGCGTTTGTTATGGCATAAGTATCATCACTGTTTTTCTCGAATATCCACCGTTGAGCAGGAACATCTGTTTCAATCCACAGGACAGCTTCCGAATCGTTAGTCAATGACGCATTCTTGACAAAGATAGAGCTGTTTGTTGATGCAGCAGATGAGATTTTATAGGCTTGCCCCGTGCTAATATTAGCATAAGCGGCAATCGATAAAAAAAGAAGAAACACTATATGATATAAATTTTTCATAAATGCTTATGTGTGGAAAACGCAAATAACTGAACAAGAAGAGATTATCAATATTCTTTTTTTTAATCTCTTCTTGTTGTTTATTATATTTAATTTTGAGATGCCCAACCTGTATTTT
>DAIOHI010000227.1:0-4745 GCA_036744815.1 Paludibacteraceae bacterium | reverse complement strand
TGTCGTACAACAAGTAGAGGCATTATTTCTCGATTTAAAAAACATATTCCGTGGCATATATCTGATAAAAGACATGTCCACAAAAATCATCGATACGATTGTCAGCTATGGCGAGTCAATTTCATCTATCATTATAGCCAATGCCATTAATGATGCTGTTCATATTGATGCCAAAAAATTTATAAAAACAATCAATCAATACGATAAGCATGTCGTTGATTTTGACACGACTAATCGATTGGTAAAAGATGCTTTCAAAGATTTAAAATCCGTATCGGTTTGCGGAGGATTCATATCAACCGACAGCAACACAGGCAACATAACCAACTTGGGAAGAGGCGGTTCGGACTACACGGCTTCTATTATCGCTGCGGCTCTTAACGTTTCCTGTCTCGAAATATGGACAGATGTTGATGGTTTTATGACAGCAGATCCGCGCATAATCACTGCAGCTTATGTTATCGAAAATTTAAGTTTCAGCGAGGCGATGGAACTTAGCAACTTCGGTGCAAAAGTGATTTATCCACCCACGATATTTCCTGTTTTTCATAAAAACATTCCGCTTCGAATAAAAAACACATTTGCTCCGGATCTTCCCGGAACTTATATATCGAGCGAAAAGCCCAAGCATTCGGATAAAGCGATTAAAGGAATTTCATCCATAAACGACACTTCGCTTATTACTGTTCAAGGTTTGGGAATGGTGGGCGTTATTGGTGTCAACTATCGGATTTTTAGAGCATTGGCGAAAAATGGCATCAGTGTATTTATGGTTTCGCAAGCATCGTCGGAAAACACGACTTCAATTGCCGTGCGCAATGCCGACAGCGTAATAGCAGTAAAAGTGCTTCGCGAAGAATTTGCCAATGAAATGGCTTTAGGCGAAATCAACGAGATTTTTTCGGAAGACGATTTGGCAACTATCGCGATTGTAGGTGACAACATGAAGCGCACGCCGGGTATTGCCGGTAAACTTTTCGGAACTCTCGGTCGAAACGGTATAAACGTTATTGCCTGCGCACAAGGTGCTTCGGAAACGAATATTTCATTTGTAACCGATCGCGTTTCGCTACGCAAAGCTTTGAACGTAATCCACGATTCATTTTTCTTATCGGAATATAAAGTTTTAAACTTGTTTGTTGTCGGAATTGGAACCGTGGGCAGCAGTCTTTTGGAGCAAATAAAGAAACAACAGCAAAAACTGATGGATCAAAACGGTTTGAAATTACATGTGGTAGGCATTGCTTCGAGTAAAAAGCTGTTATTCACGCGTGAAGGTGTTGATTTGGAAAACTATCGTCAAATTCTTCAACAACAAGGAATGGACTCAACACCCGAACTGATTTATCAGGAAGTGGTTCAGATGAATATATTCAACTCTGTTTTTGTAGATTGTACGGCGAATAAAGAAATTGCCAACCTATATCAAATGTTGCTCGAAAACAACGTTTCGGTTGTAACGGCTAATAAATTAGCTGCGTCATCGGCATACGAAAAATACAATAATTTAAAGGAAACCGCACGCCGAAGAGGAGTGAAATTCCTTTTCGAAACCAACGTAGGAGCGGGATTACCCATTATAAGTACGATGAACAACCTGATAAACAGCGGCGACCATATATTGAAAATGGAAGCTGTTCTTTCGGGCACGCTTAACTACATATTTAACACCATCAGCGAGGATGTTCCACTTAGTAAAGCCATATTAATGGCAAAAGAAGCCGGATTTTCGGAACCCGACCCGCGCATTGATTTAAGCGGGAAAGATGTGATCCGAAAATTAGTAATCCTAACACGCGAAGCGGATTACAAAGTAGAACAGGAAAATGTAGTGAAAAATCTGTTTATTCCCGACAAGTATTTCAATGGTTCCTTGGAAGATTTTTGGCAGAACATAGAAGAACTTGATAGTGAATTTGAAACCAAACGCAAAAGCTTAGCTGAACAAAACAAACGTTGGAGGTTTGTTGCCAAAATGGAAAACGGTAACTGCGAAGTAGGCTTGCAAGAAGTGGAAAGCACGCATCCTTTTTACGATCTGCAAGGCAGCAACAATATTGTGTTAATCACTACCGAACGATACAATGAATTCCCGATGATGATAAAAGGCTACGGAGCCGGAGCTAGCGTTACCGCTGCCGGAGTATTTTCGGACATCATCAGCATTGCGAATGTGAGATAAACGAATAAAAAAGATGCGTAAAAATAGTATTTTACCATTTTCACGCATCTTTCATTTTTCTAAGAGGCTTTTATACTGCAAAATAAGCTTCCAGCACTTTCAGCGTATCTTCGTTCTTTTCGAGATCGTTGACGATAATTCCTTTTTCAAGAATCACAATACGGTTACACACTTCGGTTACGTGATTCAAGTCGTGGCTCGAAATGAGCATGGTGGTATTGAAACGTTCTTGCAAATCGGATAGAAAACGTTTTAGGCGAATTTGCGATGAGGGATCGAGAGCCGTGAAGGGCTCGTCCAATATCAGCAATTCGGGTTCGCCAAGCAAGGCGGCGGCAATGCCAATTTTCTTCTGATTTCCTTTCGAAAAATCGCGAATTAACTTTCCGCTTCCAAGTACTTCGCCATTGAAAATATCTTTCATCGAATCCAAAGTAGATTGAATATCACCTTCGGATTTATTATATAATTTTCCTACGAAAGAAAAATATTCTTCCGGTTTCAGAAAGTCAATCAAAAAACCTTCATCGAGGAATGAACCGGTGGTTTTCTTCCATTCGTCGTTGCGAGCTACTTTTTGTCCTTTCAGCAAAACTTCGCCACTTGTAGCTTCGATCAGATCAAGAATCAAACGAAAAAAAGTGGTCTTCCCTGCCCCATTATTGCCTACTAAACCAAAGCTTTCGCCTTTAGGAATCGTTAATTCGGGAATATTCAATACGGTTACTCCGTTGTATGTTTTTGTAAGATTAGATGCTTGAATCATAAATGACGGAAATTAGAAGTTAAAAATCTAAATTAATAAATTTTGCGGATAGCTTTATTCACTTTCTCTGAAACCTTCAGCCAAGGCATATTTACAGTTATTAAATTGTCGAACGCATAAATTAATCAGCGGTTTTTGAAACAGGATACCGAGTAAGCCTAAACCAGTGAGTACCGCCAAAGCTACATATATGGAAGCGAATAGAGTAATAACCCACACGAAAAACATTGGAAGAAGCATTATAGGCAACACAATCAGAAAGTTTTTAAAGGTTGTTCCTTGATAATTCATTATCGACGAATTGCTCAAATCAATGCGTTTTGTATTATAAGTGGCGAAAAACAGTAACAAGAAAATATTTACTCCGATATTGAAAATAAAGGCAGCGACATGCATGTAAATTATCTTTGTTCCAAAATAAAAATACGGAGTAGTCAACACAAAACTTACAACGCAAAACGCGAACATCAAATAATAATTGGCTTCGATATAAGTTCTGATTGGTATGTTTTTAGTCATAATGCTATCGAAATGCGTGCTGTCCCAACTGATAATCCACTGTCCGAACATCAACATAAAAATGCCTGTGATAAACATGGCGACAAAAAACAACATTCCATTGCTGTCTGCATAAATATTATTCGTGTAAAACAACAAACCGTAAAGCAAGAAGAAAAAGGATAAAAACAATATTGATTTTGTTCGTTTATGACGAAGAATCAGTTTTACTTCCAATGCAATCATTTCGCCAACCGTTCCAAAACGTTCCAAGAAAGAAAAATCATTTAAAAACATTTTACCTGCTGACTTTCTGCGTTCAAAGCTTTCGGTATAGTAATTTTTCGAGAAGAATGATTTATTCAACAAAAAAACAGCGACGAGCACAGCCAAGGGAATAAGCCAGCCGAAAGACGATAAAGTAATAAATCCAAAAATATTTTTAGAAACTTCGAAAAGTGAAAATACCTCAAAATATTCCAATGCCGAAATAGCGGCAATCACCAACAACATCAAAAATATATTGATAAACTTAGTTCCGAAACGGCGCTTAAGGTAAGCCGCAAACATAGAATCGAAACAGATAACAAAAACAAAAATCAACACGAAACGAAAAGCTGCCGCTCCACCATAATAACCTGCAACCGACTTCAATGCAAAAGGAAGAACCACAAGCAAAGAAAAATAGTTGATTGGAGCAAATAGCGGTTTTATCAACAATAAATTAACTAATGTCGAGCGTTTTACCGGAAGCGTTTGATAAGAAGAAAGATTAATCGTTGTGAGCGATTGCATAATAAAACGCATTAACAACGCAGCGATAACAATATACAGCAAAGCACCGTTAAACAGCTCCATTGGTGTCAGTGTTGCGTGAATGCTTTCGAGGACTTTATCCAAATTAAACCCCAAAATTAGAAAAATTACCACAAAATATATTGCGACAAAGCCTAAGAGCAGATTTACAGCTAAATTATTATAAAAACCTTTCGAACGAAAGCTCTTCAGCCATTGCTGTTTTAATAAATTAATAATCAACATAGTCAATAATCGTTATTAAATCATTCGATAAAAACTAACTACAAAAATACATGATTTTGATGGATATATGCAAAAAAAACTAAAAAAACAGATAGCATATTTATTCGTATTTCAGTCTATAATTTTTCAGTCTATATTTTAAACTATTTAATAAAAAATAAGCGGAAAAATTTCCGCTTATTTTTTATATCCTTTACTCTAGATTAAGAACATCTCATTTCCCTGTTATTGCAGCAACGATCTTTCCTTCCAATTCGT
>DAIOHI010000226.1:2286-4754 GCA_036744815.1 Paludibacteraceae bacterium | reverse complement strand
TGGCAGAAGCCCATTCAAGCCATTCCCGAATCGAAAATAGTAATCCGCTTTTGGATTGTAGGAATGATTTTGGCTGCCGTAACGATTATCACATTGAAAATGCGATAAATATAACCGCAAAGGACTCAAAGAGCCGCAAAGTTTTATAAATCAAAATCTCTAGGAGAATGGAAGAGCTTTATGAAAACAAAATATCAAGTTTAATTTTGAATTGTGCTATAAAAGTTCATTCTGAATTAGGTCCAGGTCTTTTAGAATCGGCTTACGAAGCTTGCTTAAAGTATGAACTTTCTAAAATGGGATTGTTTGTTGAGTCTCAAAAAATATTGCCTGTTTTATACGATGGTGTTCAAATAGATTGCGGATATAGAATTGATTTGTTGGTGGAAAAGAAAGTTATTGTTGAGCTAAAAGCGGTAGAGGCAATCAATGATATTCATTTGGCACAAATACTAACTTATTTGAAATTGGCTAAGTGTAGGTTAGGATTAATTCTCAATTTCAATGTGTTGAGATTGAAAAACGGAGGAATAAAAAGAGTGGTAAATAACTTATGAGAAGCTTAGCGAGTCTTTGCGTTCTTTGTGGTTAAATAAAATAATATGAAAATAGTTATTCTAGGTGCGGGAGAAAGCGGTGCAGGTGCGGCGGTTTTGGCAAAGAAACAAGGATTCGAGGTTTTTGTTTCCGATTCTTCGGAAATTAAGGCGCAATATAAATCTTTGCTTGACGAGCATCATATCGAATGGGAAGAAAAAAGACATTCGGAAGAAAGAATATTGAGTGCTGATGAGGTTATAAAAAGTCCCGGAATTCCCGATAAAGCGCCGATCATTAAAAAGATAAAGGAAAAAGGTATTCCTGTTATATCTGAAATTGAATTTGCAGGACGCTTTACCGATGCTAAAATGATTTGCATAACAGGTAGCAACGGTAAAACGACGACCACCATGCTTACTTATCATATTCTGAAAGAAGCAGGATTTAATGTAGGGCTTACAGGTAATGTGGGGAAAAGTCTTGCTTTGCAGATAGCTACCAAACCTTGCGATTACTATGTGGTGGAATTGAGCAGTTTTCAATTGGACGGAATGACAGAGTTTAAAGCGGATATCGCCATTCTTCTCAATATCACGCCCGATCATTTGGATCGTTACGATTATAATTTTCAGAACTATGTTGATTCGAAATTCCGGATAACGCAAAATCAAACAGAAGAAGACGCTTTTATCTTTTGGGAAGACGATCCGGTAATTAAAGCCGAATTAGCAAAACGAGATATTCATTCAATGCTTTATCCTTTCGCTATCGAAAGAACGGAGAAAACAAAAGCTTTTATCGAAAACGAAGAATTAGTAATAGAGACAATAAAATCAATATTAAAAATGCCTGCGGCAGATTTAGCAATAAAAGGTATGCACAACACTTACAACTCAATGGCAGCGGGATTGGCAGCTTCTATCGCCGATGTCAGAAAAGAAAACATTCGTCAATCGCTTCAAGATTTTCAAGGGGTAGAACATCGTTTGGAGTATGTGGCGACGGTTCGTAATATTCGTTTCGTAAACGATTCGAAGGCAACGAATGTAAATTCGTGCTGGTACGCTTTACAAAGCATGAAAACCCCTACCGTACTTATTTTAGGCGGCACGGATAAAGGCAACGACTATTCTGAAATAGAAACATTGGTACATGAAAAAGTGCGGACTTTGATTTTCATGGGAGTTGACAACGCGCCTTTGCATGCTTTTTTCGATGGTAAAGTGGAACGGATTATTGATGTGCGTTCGATGAAGGAAGCAGTTGATGCAGCTTATAGCGAAGCTAAAAGTGGCGATACAGTATTATTGTCGCCATGTTGCGCAAGTTTCGATTTGTTCGAAAACTACGAAGATCGTGGAAGACAATTTAAAACGGAAGTAAGAAATCTGTAAATTTACGATTGCGGATGTTAGATTTACGATTATGCAACAACAAATAAAGGAGAGAACAAAAAGAATAGGGCTTGATGTCATGCAGTTGATAGATGAATTGCCTCAAAAAACGGCGGCTTATATTATCGGCAAGCAGCTTGTGAGATGTTCTACTTCTGTTGGGGCAAACTATCGTGCGGCTTGTAGAGGTAAATCGCTTCCGGATTTTATCAACAAATTGAAAATTGTAGAGGAAGAAGCAGACGAAACATTGTATTGGTTCGAGATGTTGGAAGAGAGCGGTTTTGTGAAAAAAGAACGATTGGAGCCGTTAAAAAAAGAAACAAATGAAATTCTTTCCATTGTAGTAAGCTCAATTAAAACCGCTCAATCAAGGAATACAAATCCTAAATCTAAAATCTAAAATCCTAAATCGGTTATGACACAGCTACTAAAGAAATATTTTAAAGGAGATACGGTTCTGTGGATCGTGTTTATCATGCTTTGTGTTATTTCGATTATCGAAATGTACAGCGCATCGAGTACCCTTGCCTA
>DAIOHI010000226.1:0-2186 GCA_036744815.1 Paludibacteraceae bacterium | reverse complement strand
TGATTTCGCGCATCAAAAATCCGGATGACGAAAAGAAATTGTTTCGATATATTATTATTATAGTCGGAGTTATTTGCGCGTTGATTCTGCTCGAAAACTTTTCGACAGCGATTTTGTTGTTTGTTGTGGCTTATGTGATGATGTTTATAGGCGAAATTTCGTGGAAGCGCATGTTGATTGTTGGCGGATCGATTACGGCTGTTGCCGCTCTGGCATTGACTTTAGTTATGGTGGTGCCCGAAAATAAAATGCCGAAAGCTTTCGACAGGGCATACACATGGAAGGCGCGTATCGAACGTTTTGTTGACGGCAAGGGCGACGACACGCAAAAATATGTAATAAACGACGAGAACCGTCAGATGATGCACGGCAAAATGGCGATCGCGCGAGGTGGAGTTGTGGGAGTTTTTCCGGGCAACAGCATCGAACGTGATTATCTGCCGCAGGCTTATTCCGATTTTATATATTCTATTATTGTCGAAGAAATGGGTTTGTTTGGAGGCATATTTGTTATTCTCCTCTACCTGATTTTGCTTTTCCGAGCGGGAATGATTGCCACTAAATGCGAGTCGGTATTTCCTGCCTTGCTCGTCACGGGGCTTTCGTTGATGATCGTTTTGCAGGCATTTATAAGCATGTCGGTAGCCACAAGTTTGGGTCCTGTTACCGGTCAGCCTTTGCCGCTGATAAGCCGTGGGGGAACCTCTATTATTATAACTTGCCTTTATTTTGGAATAATTTTGGGAGTTACACGACAGTTAAGATTGGGAGAAACAGGAAGCGCATCTGCTGCGACAGAAAACGAAATACCAACGGTTGAATTGGACGAAGTGTAAGTGAAGATGAGAAACAGAGATCTGAATATAACTTTCACCTTGGGTGAAAATGGAAAACAGAAGTCTAAATATGATTTTTGCCTTGAGTGAGAATAGAAAACATATGCCTGAATAGGGGTTTTTTATAGATACAAGAGCTAAAAAGTCCAAAATATTTAAACAATATGGCTAAAGAGAAAAAGCAAGAACAATCGCGATCTACTAAATTCATCATTAGTGGTGGAGGTACCGGCGGACATATATTTCCGGCTATCAGCATTGCCAATGCTATCAAAAATCAATTGCCCGATGCCGAGATCCTTTTTGTGGGAGCTCTCGGGCGTATGGAAATGGAGCGTGTTCCTGCTGCGGGATATCCCATTAAAGGACTTCCTGTAAGCGGATTCGACCGCAAAAATATGTTGAAAAATCTCAAAGTGCTGTGGAATCTGCAACAAAGCATTCGTCAGGCGCGGCGCATTGTAAAAGAATTTAAACCCGATGCTGCCGTTGGGGTAGGGGGTTACGCCAGCGCGCCTGTGCTGAAAGCCGCCTCGGCTATGGGAGTAGCCACTGTGCTGCAGGAGCAGAATTCTTATGCGGGAGTTACCAATAAACTTTTGGCGAAAAAAGCCGCCCTTATTTGTGTGGCTTACGAAGGTATGGAGTGTTTCTTCCCGAAAGAAAAAATACTGTTGACAGGAAATCCCGTGCGTCAGGATTTGCTTTCCATTGCTCCTAAAACGAAAGAAGCTTATGAGTTTTTCAATTTCGATCCCAATAAAAAGACCTTGCTTATTGTAGGTGGAAGCCTTGGCGCGCGCACCATCAATCAAAGTATTATTGCGCATTTAGATAAATTGACTGATTCGGGCATTCAAATCCTTTGGCAAACGGGTAAGTTTTATATCGATGGAGCGCGGGAAGCTGCCGCCTCATCTACTTCACCTAATTTATTGGTCACTGATTTCGTTTCTCGTATGGATTATGCTTATTCCATTGCCGATTTGGTCGTGTCGCGGGCGGGTGCCAGTTCTATTTCAGAAATATGCCTGCTCGGCAAACCGGTGATTCTTGTTCCTTCGCCCAATGTTGCTGAGGATCATCAAACACAAAATGCCTTGGCTTTGCTGCGTAAAGAAGCCGCCATTATGATTAAAGATTCCGAAGCGGGAGAAAAATTGGTGGATAAAGCTTTGGAAATATTATCCGACGATACAACATTAAAAAAATTGAGCGTTAATGTAAAGAAGCTGGCGCAAGAAAATTCGGCAGACAGAATAGCAACAGAAATTATAAAGCTTTCTCTCCGTTCTTCTCACAAATGAGGAATCTTAATAGAGAGAAAAGCATTGAAACAAAAAATAGAAG
>DAIOHI010000225.1:0-4829 GCA_036744815.1 Paludibacteraceae bacterium | reverse complement strand
TAGATTGTGTTTTTGGAACCGCTCCCCATACTGTTGTTTCATTTTTTGTAATATCTCCGTCAATACTTAGTCCGTGTTCGAAGAATTTTTTACCATCCTTTAATACATCTTCGCTGACATCTCCCAAGTTGAACACCAATTTTCCACCTTTATGCGTTTTGAGTGTATCGGTAATAAAAGGATCCATTACCCAAAATTCAATATATTCGATATTAGCAGTTTCGAAATCGGTTTGGTCCAATTTACGCATCATACCTCCCCATCGTTTTTTTGGATTATTCAAACTGCCATCGGGATTCATTCCCTCCGTATCTAAGTTATAAGGACCACGCTCTGTGGGATAATAAGATAAATTCAATATTGAGAGCAAGGCGTTCTCTGTCGTACTTTGATCTTTATTCGGAAAAACTTCTTCAACCGGCACGCTACGTGTTCGATGGTCTGATTTCGAACGCAAATTATTTTGTAAATGTTTCGGCGTTTCGCGTCTGTCTTCGTTCAGAAGCCTATCCACATTATACCATGCCAATAAAGAACGATTGAAACCATAACTAATACTATCGCTATGCGTCGACTCTGTGAAAACTGACGGCGTACTCGCTAATTTCCAATAATAAGGATAATGCACATCGATTCGGGTTTTGGTCGATTCGAAATCGTCGATATAGGCCAAGCCGGCATCGCTGACTACTTTCGAGTGCCCGGGGATAAGCTGCGCAAACTCTGCGTTCAAGGCAATGGTGGATGGTCGCGTAGCATTCACAAAAGGCAGTTTGTCAATCATGTTTGTCAGCCATTGCGATTCGCCGCGCCACGATGTATTCAATCCCCATATCGTATTGGAAATGGGTTCATTCCCTGTATTTACCTTTGTTGTAAGAGGCATTTCGGACAAGTGCATAATGGTTCCGCCCAAGCTGAAATCCTTACTGAATTGATATTCCAGATGAGTTCCGAGCAAAGTCTTCCGCTGCATACTGAACATGGATTGATTTTCCAGTTTTACTTCAATATTCGTGGACGAATCCAAAAGCGACTGATTGATAATACGAACGCTTCCCATAGTATAATCGACCGTATAATCCGTATTTTCTACCAATGTACGTCCACCTGCGGTAACCGTTACCGAACCGCGCGGCACGTTCATGGCATTCAAACGAATTTCCGAACCCGACGAACCTTTGTATTCTCCAACAAGACGGAATTTGTTTTTCTCGCTGAATTCCTGTGCTATTACCAAGGTTGAATCGTAAAGCTCTTGGTAAACATAATCTTTAGCTATGTTGGGAGCTCCAATTTTGTCGCGCAAATGACTTCCGAAAGGCTCTAAAACAGGAAATATAATGCGTCCTGTATTGGAAATAACCGTATAACCTTCCACGTAGTCGAAACGTCCATCGGGTGCCGGATCATTTTTCGAATTCAGACGATCTAGATTCATTACACGAAGAAGCAATTTATTGGCAATATCTCCTTCGGAAATATATTGTAAATCGGTTCCTATCGAGTCATTTTTATAAACAATATCTAATTTAAAATTATCCGATTGAATTTGAGAAGCACCGATGCTATAAATGTTCTTCATCATCAAATTCCATGTTTTAAGCTCGGGCGACAGGCTGCTTCCTTTCAACAATTTCACAATCAAAGCCTGAGGAGCAACAATTCTATCGGTCGAAAACTCTCCGACCAGGTAGGTTTCTCCTCCGTATGTATATTCGAAGGCTACGGCAAGCGCTTCGTCGGGATTCAATGCTGAGCGCAAAGATATGTAGCCTAAGTCTTTGTTCAGCGTATATTCCGAAGGTTCGAGCCGGCGGGCACTTTCGATTTTTTCGTAATCTTCTCCACCTTCAATACCTTGTCCGCTATAAGCATCCGATAAAACGCTGTTGGTTTTCTGAATCAAACGTACATCGGGCAGAACTTTTACTTCGCCATATAATTTATTTGCTTCGTTTCTTGGAACTTTTTTAGTCGCGCCAAGATCCTGCCAATAAGTATTTTGAAAAACACTATCTTCTGCTAAGTCCATAAAAGCTACGATATTCCGTGCTTGATCGTAATTTCCGCGTTTATTCGTTATCCAAACTTCAATACGCTGTATCTGCACTCCGGAGGAAATATAAGGCAACTTGCTAATATTTTTCTCGTACCCTCCACGAAAATAATGCCCAAGAAAGAAGTGGCGATTTTCGTCGTAATTATCGATGTTTATTTCGAAATCGGTAGTTTGAACTCCGCCTTTTGAATTTACAGTCTGACTTTCCGACTTTTGCTGTGAAGCAAGCGCCGTAATATTCAGCTTACCGAATTGAAGTTCGGTTTTGATACCAAACAAAGAAGTACTTCCCGAAATAAGCGAACTGTTAAGCTGCATGCTTACGTTTCCGGCTTCTATATTTCGGATGATATCGTCTTCTCCACCACCCGGAGCGCCTAACTTCGGCGGTTGATATTTTAAAGTAACCAGTTTTTGGTCGTGATCGAAACTTGCTTCAGTATTGTAATTAAGCCCGAAATTGATTTTATTACCAACCTTTCCGTTTACATTTAATTGAATTTTTTGATCAAAATCCGGATTTATGGTTTTACGTTGACGTTGCGGTAATGTGGGATTATCAATACTATTGGTGCGCACACCAAAAATCAATTCTGCCGATCCCTGAGTTTTTACCTGAACACCGCCGGGACCAAAAACTTTATCTATTTGAGGAACCTCGAACTTCATGTCCGAAATTGAAAATTTGTCCTCATTATCGACATCACCTTTCGTGTTTTTCTCCCGCCAATAGTTTCGCATTGCTTGCTTAGCCGAATAAGAAGCAATTTCCATCTTGCCCAAATAAGTCCGAATCATGTAATTGCCTGATACTGGATCGTATTCCACCACGGTTTTTACATTATCGGGCATGGGAGCATCCATCGGATATTTTTTCTGAATGTCTTCGTATGTATCTTGTTGCACTTTCCGAATCGGAAGAATCAGCGCTTTGCTTGAACTACTGTCTTTCGGAACGTTATTTTGCGGAGTATTATTATCTTGAGGCGTGTCGGCAGGCTCAAAACTTCTTTCGGTACGCACAAAAGCAAAGGCAGATCCAAGTAAGATCAAGCCTATTAATACAGTAGAAATTTTCTTTTTAAAAAAGGGCATATATGGTTTCGTGTTCCGAGATTAAAGTTTAAAATTCCAGATTCGGTTAATCTGTTGTTCCTTGCTTCGGGATTCGTAAATCATAAGTCAAAAACATATTACATCATTTTCAGAGCCAGTTTTATCACTTGCTCAACACCAATTCCCGGCTGTTCTTTCAAAATGCGATCAACGGATTTTTGCGACATTGCCGCCGTAAAACCCAACATAACTAATGCCGCAACAGCTTCCGATTTGGTTTCGGAAATAACATCCAGATTTGGCATCTGCGAAGCATCAACGCCCCCAATTTTCAGAATTTTGTCTTTCAAATCAACAATTATTCGTTGAGCCGTTTTTGTTCCGATACCTTTTATCGAATTGAGAGCTACGACATTTCCCGTCGCAATCATTTCCTGGATTTCTTGAGCCGAGTAAGACGACATAATCATACGTCCCGTATTCGGACCAATTCCAGAAACGGATATCAGCAACAAAAACAGTTGACGTTCGGTTTGCGTAAGAAATCCGTAAAGAACAAAAGCATCTTCGCGAATGGCTTCGTAAACAAACAAACGCGCTTCCTTTAAACCCGAAAGCGCAGAATATGTAGGTAATGTTATGTGAATAAAATATCCGATATTTCCGGTTTCAATCACGACATAAGTGGGCGTGAGTTCCGCTATTTCACCTTTTATATAATCAATCATCGACAGTTGAAAATGAAGCTTTTATATTATTTATCAAAATTTACAAAGATACTGATATTTCAGTTTTGCACAAAACTGTTTTTCAATACAATTTGACTGTGCGTAGGGCTTCCGAAAATGAATAACGAAAATAATACAAAAAAAGTACAGTCTAAATGTTAAAAAGCAATGACAAGGCATTATTTGGCTCTGTGTATTTGCAGAAAAACATCATCAAATGCTCCCTCTTAATAGATATTTTTGACCAATAACGTTAAAAGCCTATTCGATAACTTATCTTGTTATTCGTTTTTTCGTATCTTGCAGTCTGATTTTTATTTTTTATTATCTCTATTTATCGACTAAATTCAAAAGCCACAGCGAATATGACAATGCAAACCAAATTCTTATCTATTTTATTCTTTATCTGCCTACTGTCTATTTGTTCGTATTCGCAAATATCTGAAAAACTATCGGGAAACATTATCGGAACGCGGCTTTCCGTTGATTACGCGAATGGAAATCAAGCTTCAACCACAGTAAATACTACAGCCAACTTATTCGATGGCAATTTCACAACATATTTTGCCAGCTACGATCGATCGGGAACTTGGGCTGGTTTGGATTTAGGTTCGAAACACGTTATTACTAAAATAGCTTATTGTCCACGCGCCGATTGGAACAGCCGTGTGCTTTTAGGTGTTTTCGAAGGAGCCAACGAAGCGGATTTTGGAGACGCGATAACTTTGTTTGTTGTTCCAGAAGCTCCGGCTTACAATCAATTGACAACGCAGGAAATTAATTCTTCGCGCGGATTTCGTTATGTACGCTATATCGGTCCCAATAACGTTCGCTGCAATATTGCAGAATTGGAGTTTCACGGATACAGCTCCGATGGCGACGACAGCCGCTTAACTCAAGTGACCAATCTGCCTACCATATCTATTCATACGGTTAATGCCGAAGATATTGTTGAAAAAGATAAATATCTGAAAGGAATTGTA
>DAIOHI010000224.1:0-4877 GCA_036744815.1 Paludibacteraceae bacterium | reverse complement strand
TGATACATCCTCGTTCTTTTTTATGTAATATATTTTTTATAAAACTTCCGCAGCTATTTTTTTTGATATCTCAAGCATTTCGTCGGACGAGAGTTTTAATTTGGGATTGGCAAAATTCATATCCGCTTCTTTTTGTATCGGAATTAAATGGATGTGAGCGTGGGGGACTTCTAAGCCAATAACCGCAACGCCTACTCGCAAGCATGGAACTGCTTTTTCAATAGCTTTCGCTACCTTTCGGGCAAAGAGCATCAAGCCTTGGTAGTTTTCATCGTCAAGGTCAAAAATATAATCTTCCTCTTTTTTCGGAATTACCAGCGTATGTCCTTTTGTCATTGGATTGATATCCAAAAAAGCAAAGAAACGATCATCCTCTGCTACTTTGTAACAAGGGATTTCGCCGGCTATGATTCTACTGAAAATACTTGCCATATTATGGAAAAAAGTTTCGAAGTTCTTCTTTGAGTTATAATCCTACAGAAATATCTACAATTTCGAATTCCATTTGTCCCGATGGAACAACAATAATTGCTTTATCGCCTTTTTTCTTGCCGATCAATCCTTTTGCAATCGGTGTTTCTACCGACAGCTTGCCTTCTTTGAAGTTCGCTTCACTTTCAGAAACAATAGTGTAGGTCATTTCTTGACCATTTTTTGTGTTTCTGATTTTTACGCGGGTAAGAATCTGAACTTCATTGGCATTTATTTTCGATTCATCAATCAGCCGAGCCGAAGCGAGCTTCTCTTTCAACAGTGCAATTTTTAGTTCGAGTAAGCCTTGTGCTTCACGAGCAGCATCATACTCTGCGTTTTCCGACAAATCGCCTTTGTCCCGAGCTTCTGCAATTTGCTTCGAAATGGCAGGACGTTGAACACTCTCCAACTCACTCAGCTCTTCTTTCAATTTGTTATAACCGTCTTCGGTCATATAACTTACTGCCATAATTGTTTCTCCTTATAGATTTTACGTAATAACAAAAAGAATTCCGGTTTAAATAACGCCGGAACTCTTATATCTGTTTATTAATATGTTTTGTCTACCTGCAAAGGTAGAAATTGTTTTTAATAATTAAATTGCTTTTATTGTGTTTAATAGCAGAAATTAATACTTTCTTGCAAAAATTTCGGAATATACGAATGCTGCTTTGGCATCTTCGGGTGTTGAGAGTTTGATCTCTTCAGCTATATTCGTAACATCAATCGCTTCTACTTCCGATAAATCTTCTTCTGCATCATTTTTGGCAAATCTGTTACGAACTCTCAAATCTTCAACATTGCTCACTGTTTCGTAGCTTTCTATTTTCTTCTGAAAGTTGGAGCTTGTTTTCGTTTGCGTAGGAGTCGGTTTTGTTACCGTCGGTTCTTTCACTGTTTCCGGCTCCCATTGCTTGAAAATATCTTTCCAGTCTTCATCGTCAACTGGTTGGGCAACCGGTCGAGGATTTGTTTGAGTTTTAGTCTCTTTCTTCCCCTTTTTCATTATCCCGCTGACAATAGCGGCAACAATCAGAAGGACTACATATATTATATCTCCAAAGTTATCCATGTCATATATAATTTTGTGCTCTTACAAAAATAGGCAATTACTTTGAAATTTAGGCTTATATTAGTGTCTTTTATAGAAAAAAGAATAATGGGTAACTTCCCAGCCACCCATTACACATTTTAACCTAAACCTTAACTATGAAAAATCTATCTGTCTGTTTACAGATGCAAATTTGAGAATAATTATTGATACCTGCAAATGTTTTCGAAAAAAAAGATGCATTTTTTTCAAAAAAAATAGAAAAATGTGATTTAAATTCATTTATAATTGTGACAAAAGAGATATTTTTTCTTTGTAAAATTCTCTAAATCAATAAAAAATGACGTGATTCGAGTTTCAAATCTCAAATGTGACACAAAATGACATTGTGTTCTCATTTGATGGACAGAAACGGTTTTTGTGATAAAAACTCCTTGTCGTCACTCTAAAAAAACTCATAATTCATAAAAAAATATTTTTTAATTGAGAGATGGAGCCAACTGACTTTGTTTCGTATTCGGATTAATAGATGTAATTTTGCCGGAAATAACATATTAATATAATGAATAAAAATGTAGTAGCTGTCGATTCGCCGGACTCTAAATCTGCGCTGAACGACAAAAAGCTTTTTATCGAAACCTACGGATGCCAAATGAATGTGGCAGACAGTGAGGTTGTCGCTTCCATCGTGCAAATGGATGGATTCGCTCTGACGGAAAATATAACGGATGCGGATGCAATTTTTGTAAATACTTGTTCCATACGTGATAATGCGGAGCAAAAAGTAATTCAACGGCTCAAGTATCTGAATTCGCTTAAGCGGAAAAACAAAGGATTGGTTCTTGCTGTCATCGGATGTATGGCTGAGCGTGTGAAAGATGAGTTGATAACGGATCACGGTGTAGATATTGTTGTTGGACCGGATGCTTATCTCGATATTCCTAATTTGATAGGGATGGTAGAAAAAGGAGAGAGAGCGATCAATGTAGAGCTTTCGAAAACGGAAACTTACAAAGACGTTATGCCGGTTCGCATCGGAAATCCTATTTCGGCGTTTATTTCCATTATGCGTGGGTGTAATAAATTTTGCAGCTATTGCGTAGTTCCTTACACTCGCGGACGTGAACGAAGTCGCGATGTTGAAAGTATTTTGACCGAATTGAACGACTTGAAGGCTAAAAATTTTAAAGAAGTTACCTTGCTTGGTCAGACGGTGAATTCCTACAAAACGGAATATAATGGAGAAAACATTGGCTTCCATGACTTGTTGCGCATTGTTGCTGAAGCTGCACCCGAAATGCGAATTCGTTTCACAACGTCTTATCCCACCGATATGACCGACGAAACGCTTGAAGTAATTGCACGTTACCCGAATTTATGCCGCTTTATCCATTTGCCGGTACAATCGGGGAGTAATCGCATTCTCAAGTTGATGAACCGTCGCTACACACGCGAGCAATACATGGATCGTGTTGAAGCAATACGTCGGATTATTCCTGATGCATCTATCGGAACGGATATTTTTTGCGGATTTCATAGCGAAACGGAAGAAGAACATCAGGAGACTTTATCGCTTATGCGTGAAGCTGCCTTCGATATGGCTTTTATGTTTAAATATTCGGAACGTCCTGGAACTATGGCGGCAAAGCGTTTGCCCGACAATATTTCGGAAGAAGTGAAAATTCGCCGCTTGAATGAAATTATTGCTTTACAAAATGAACTTTCGCACGAAAGCAATAAAAATGATATTGGGAAAACTTTCGAAGTCTTGGTCGAGGGATTTTCAAAACGTTCGAGAGAGCAACTTTTCGGGCGGACATCGCAAAATAAAGTGGTGATTTTTCCTCGTGAAGGTCGCCGGATAGGAGAGACGATACGAGTAAAAATAAATTCGGTGTCGTCGGCTACATTAATCGGAGAAGTAGTTTAGATCTTCAATACTAAAATAAATAAAGCGCAGATGTCTTTTTCGATTTTCGATTGACATCTGCGCTTTATTTTCAAAACACTATCCTTGCGCTACAAGTTTCCTATTTTAACAGAAAGGTAGAACGTTCTTGGTTGCGACGGACCGTATATATATCCGGCATCGCGATTCAATCCGCTGTCGAAATCTTTTTGATAGCTATTGAATATGTTTTTCACACCTCCGCTTAATTCCAAATTCAATGTTTTAGCCAACGAAAAATTATATGCCGCTTTCATTCCCATATCGAAAAAATCGGGTGTTGTATCCAAACGATCTTGATCAACATAGCCGGCAAAGTGAGGAACAAGCATCGAACCGGTGTATGTGCCTGTGGCATTTAATGTCAATTTTTTTGAAGGACTGCACGATAATGTGAAATATCCATATTGATCTGGAGTGCGCAACATATTGATTTCAGGAGCAACGGTAGCGTCTTCCGACCAAGTTTCTGCCGCCAAATAACGGCTTTGCTGAATAGTGTACCCGAATTGGAGTTGAAGTATAGAAAGAGGAACGATTTTTCCTTCAAGATTAATTCCCATAACCTTAGCACCGGAACCGTTACGACGTTCGGCTATGATATTTCCGTCAACATCTTTTCCAATATCACCGACCACGAATACGTCGTTGATTTGTGTATAGAATCCTTCAATTAGTAAATTAGATTGGATATCTTCCGTAGTGTAATAAAAATCGAAAGAAGTACTGACGCTATTTGAGCGCTCAGGACGCAAGTTCTCGGCAAGCTGTATCAGTCGGACTTCGCCGCCAACAGCAGAAATATGCAAATCTTCGTCAAAGGTTTGAGGCGCGCGAAATCCGCTTGAAAGTGACGAACGCCAATGAATATCGTCAGTAATATTATATTTCAGATTTATTCTGGGACTGAAAACAGGAGCTTTCAGTAAACTGTGTTTGTCCATTCGTCCTCCGAGAAGCAGACTTCCGTGATTTCCTTTCCATTCGTTTTGAAGAAATACACCTAATACCTCCGTTTTTTGTTTGGTGTTACGACGGTAACCGGGCATTTCATCCTTCAAGTCGTCGTATTGATATTCGCCTCCGGCAGTTAAGTCGGCAGGCAAAAACCACATTTTGTCGAAACTTCGCACATATTGTCCGCCAACAACAGTTGTAAGATTAGTTGTGTGACCATAAGCATTCAAATTTCGCCCGCTTCCATAATAACTGTTTCGGTTTACGTTTTGCAGAGAAGCATAAGCGTTCAAGCGATTTTTATTATCGGGCGATAACCAATTGTAAGCTAGCGATCCGCCATGAATTTCATGTTTCAGCTCTTCGGCTATTTGTGCTTGATGAGGCGGCAGATTCAAGCTGTCGCCACCTCGGCGGTATTCGTTCATATTGTGAAGTTCAGCGGTG
>DAIOHI010000223.1:0-4892 GCA_036744815.1 Paludibacteraceae bacterium | reverse complement strand
AGCCTACGCTCTTACGGCAAACAACAATGTAGATTTACTGATACGCCAAGCTCGCACTTATCTTCCCGAAATAGTGGTAATCGGTAATCCGGTGCATTACGAAAAATTAAAAGCCGCTTTGTCCGATCTTCCTATAAAAGTATTTGCTGGCGATGACTCTATAGCTCAAGTGGCAGGAATGCAGCCGATTGACATTCTGCTTACGGCGATGGTGGGTTATTCAGGACTGAAACCAACAATAAACGCTGTCAAAGCGGGAAAGCGGATTGCTTTAGCCAACAAGGAAACTTTGGTGGTTGCCGGACAATTGATAACTTCCTTGATTGAGCAATACAAAGCAAGTATAATTCCGGTTGATTCGGAACATTCCGCCATTTTTCAATGCCTTATTGGAGAAGGAAATAATCCGGTCGAAAAAATTATTCTTACGGCATCGGGAGGTCCTTTCCGCACAAAAACATACGAAGAACTGCATCACGTTAGCTGCGAGCAAGCTTTGAAACATCCCAATTGGGATATGGGTGCTAAAATAACAATTGATTCCGCTTCGATGATGAATAAAGGATTTGAAGTGATTGAAGCGAAATGGCTTTTCGGACTTCGTTCGGAACAAATAGACGTAGTTGTACATCCGCAGTCGATTATTCATTCGATGGTACAATTTGCCGACAGCTCGGTAAAAGCTCAAATGGGATTACCTGATATGAAGTTGCCGATACAATATGCCTTCACTTTCCCTGATCGCTTGCAAACGAAGTTTCCACGCCTCGATTTTGCAGCTTATCCGCAGCTGACTTTCGAAAAGCCCGACACGACACGCTTTCGTAATTTAGCTTTGGCTTATCAGGCAATGGAACGAGGAGGTAATGCGGCTTGTGTGCTTAATGCGGCAAACGAAATTGTGGTAGCAGCTTTTCTCGAAAAGAAAATAGCTTTTCTGCAAATGAGTGATATTCTTGAAAAAATGATGCAGAAAGCTGACTTTGTTGCCCAGCCGACTTACGAGGATTATGTGGCGACAGATGCTTCGGTACGCGCTCTAACAAAGGAAATGATCAGATCGAAATGAGAGTTGAAGCGGCGCTATCTTCAGAAACAAAAAAGATACAAACAGAAGCGATAAAATATGCCGGTTCGAAGTTAAAACTCCTACCTCATATTTTAGAAATTGTTTCCGGATTAAGTGATGTGAACCAAGTTTTGGATGGATTCAGCGGTTCAACAAGAGTTTCGCAGGCTTTTGCAAAAAGCGGATACAGCCTTACATCGAACGATATTTCGGTTTGGTCGGAAGTCTTTGCAACTTGCTACTTGAAATCGACAAAAGAAAACCGTTATTTTCAGGAAATAATCGACCATCTGAATGCTCTTAAAGGTTATGACGGGTGGTTTACGGAGCATTACGGAGGCGATCCGGGCGAAGAAAAGAAGCCTTTTCAACGGAAAAATACGCAAAAACTAGACACAATTCGTGATGCGATTGAAGAAATGAATCTCCCATGGGAAGAGAAATGCGTATTGTTGACAAGTTTAATATTGGCTTTGGATAAAGTAGATAATACTTTGGGGCATTATGCGGCTTATCTTTCGAAATGGTCAACACGTTCTTTTGCTGAATTAAAGTTGAAGTTACCAGAACGATTTGCTCTTACAAAAGAGCACGAAGTGTTACGGCAAGATGTGTTTTCCGTAATTAAAGACCGCTCTTTCGATTTGGCTTATTTTGATCCGCCTTACGGATCGAACAACGAAAAGATGCCGGCAAGCCGGGTGCGATATGCTTCCTACTACCATTTATGGCAGACAATTATAGAAAACGACAAGCCAGCGCTCTTCGGAAAAGCAAATCGACGCGAGGATACACGTGACAATTTGTCATTATCTATATTCGAAGAATTTAAAAAAAATAAAAATGGCAACTTTATCGCTCTGGAAGCGTTAAGAAAACTAATTAAGGAAACTCAGGCGCGTTATTTGCTATTGTCCTATAGCTCCGGAGGTAGGGCTACACAGACGCAATTGATGGATATTATCGAAGAATTCGGCGAATTGTTGCAGATTAAGAAAATAGACTATCGAAAAAATGTGATGAGTGCCATGTGTTCGACCAACGAATGGCTCAACTCCGACGACAAGCACTACGAATACCTATTTTTAATGAAGAAAACAGGTTTTTGATGCGCAAACAACATAAATTAATTAAAGAGAAAACAGAATATAAACGTTAAACATTATAACTTCCCATTTTTATGGAATCATTTTTAATCCGGGCTTTACAGCTCATTTTCAGCCTTGCAATTTTAGTTTTTCTTCATGAGTTGGGGCACTTTGCTTTCGCCCGACTGTTCAAAACCCGTGTTGATAAATTCTATCTTTTCTTTAATCCGCGTATTTCCATTCTACGTGCAAAAAAGATAAATGGCAGATGGCAGGTAAAGTTCTTCGCTCCGAATGTTCCTGCGAACGAGCGTCCGAAATTAGACAAAGACGGTGATGTATTGCTAAACGCCAAAGGACAAGCAATAATGGAGCCGATACCTTTGAGTGAATTGGACGAAAATGATTGGCGAAAATATCCCGAAAACACTGAATGGGGAATCGGTTGGTTGCCATTGGGCGGATATTGCAAGATAGCCGGCATGATCGACGAATCGATGGATACAACGCAATTGCAAGCCGAAGCTCAACCTTGGGAATATCGTTCGAAACCCACATGGCAACGGATGTTTATCATCTCAGGCGGTGTGCTGGTTAACTTCATCTTGGCTTTGGTTATTTATTCAGCCGTGCTTTTTACTTGGGGACAGGAATATATTCCACTGCAAAATGCTAAATTCGGATTGCAGTTTTCTCAAAGTTTGCTGGATGCCGGACTGAAAAACGGTGATAATATTCTAGCTATTGAAGGACAAAGTGTAGAACAAAGCGGAGATGCGGTAAAAAAGATTTTAATTGAAGGCGATCGGAACATAACGATACTTCGCGATGGTCGGACCATTGATATTGTCCTTCCTAAAGATGTAGCGCAAACAATATTGGCAAACGAAGAAAGCAGCTTAATTTCTATTCGCTATCCTTTCGTCGTGTCGCAAGTGGGTGAAGATAGCCCGGCTTCGCAAGCGGGACTAAAAGTAGGAGATAGTATCGTTGCAATCAACGGACAAGTTACGACTACTTTTCAAGATGTTGCCCCGCTATTGGAAGCCAATAAAAATTCAATTATAAAAATAGGCTATTTTAGAAATGGAGTGTTGGAAGAAAGCGATTTGAGCTTAAGCGAAACTGGAAAATTAGGCGTAGGAGTTGCGCATCCTGCTATGACACTAAAAACCCTAAAGCAGGAATATTCATTTTTTGAATCCATTCCGGCTGGTATTTCTTTGGGTTGGGAAACGCTTTCTAATTATGTAAAACAATTTAAACTCGTCTTTTCGAAAGAAGGAGCAAAACAATTAGGTGGCTTTACTGCTATCGGAAAACTATTTGCTCCAGTTTGGGATTGGTATTCATTTTGGCAAATGACTGCCTTATTGTCTATCATTTTAGCTTTTATGAACTTTCTACCAATTCCGGCATTGGACGGAGGGCATTTCCTATTCCTTCTTTACGAGATGATTACGCGACGTAAACCTAGCGAGAAATTTCTCGAATATTCTCAAATGGTAGGATTTATGCTCTTATTGGCTCTGCTCGTTTTTGCAAACGGGAACGATATTTACAAAGCTATTTTTAAATAACATTTGACTTATGAAAGAGACAACCATAATTTGCTATCCGAAATGCGGTACTTGCCGAAAAGCAGAAAAATGGCTGAAAGAGCAGGGAATCGATTATAAATATCGGGCAATAAAGGAAGAAAATCCAACAGAAAAAGAACTCAATCTTTGGATAAAAAAAAGCGAGTTGCCTATTAATAAATTCTTTAACACCAGTGGATTGCTCTACAAAGAACAAAACATGAAAGATAAAGTTAAAACGCTGGCGAAAGATGAACTAATCTCAATTCTTGCTTCCGACGGAATGATGGTAAAGCGTCCGATTTTATTAAGTGGAGAGAAAGTTTTGGTCGGCTTTAATGAAGATCAATGGGCTAAAGCTTTATTATAAAGCTCAATCAAATATATTTAAACAAAAAAGATGAACAGAAGTTCATCTTTTTTGTTGTCTATCAAGCTTTATTAGAAAGTTTATTCCGCAGCAGCCTCAGGTGCAGCAGTTTCTTCAGCAACTGGAGCTTCCTCTGCTACAGCAGCTTCTTCCTCAGCAACAGCTACTGCATTTTTCTTAGCAATTTCTTCAGCTTTTGCTTTGTTTTTATCAGCTTCAGCTTTCAAGCGAGCTTTTGCGGCTGCTTGTTTTTCTGCAAGAATTTGTTCTTTTGTTTTCGAAACATTTGATTCTTTTGCTATTTTCCAAGCCTCGAAGCGTTTTTCAGCTTCTGCTTCATCAAAAGCTCCTTTTGTAACACCGCCCAATAAGTGTTTTTTCAACAGCACTCCTTCTTCCGAAAGAATGTTGCGGGTAGTGTCGGTAGGTTGTGCTCCTACTTGCAACCAATACAATGCTCTGTCGAATTTCAGATCGACTGTAGCAGGGTTTGTGTTAGGGTTGTACGAACCGATACGTTCGATGAATCGCCCGTTGCGTGGGGCTTTGCTGTCAGCAATCACGATATGATAAAAAGCATATCCTTTACGACCGTGACGTTGCAATCTAATTTTTACTGGCATTTTTTCCTATTTTTTTAAATTAATATACCCAATGCTTTTTCTCGAAAAGCGGTCGCAAAGATAAGATATTTTATTGAAAGAGAGAAGAAAATGATAAAATAAAAATCAAATTATGGCATTTTTCTTTCCTTATCCGAATAAACGATGCCATTCATCGAATTT
>DAIOHI010000222.1:0-4935 GCA_036744815.1 Paludibacteraceae bacterium | reverse complement strand
AATGCGAAGTTGATGAAAAAATTAAATGTGTCATATGATTCGCAAATAGACAATATTGTAGAAACAGTTGTGTTAGTTGCTATAAATAAGGAATTTGCCGGTTATGTTACTATTGCCGATGAAGTGAAAGAAGATTCGCAAAAAGCTATTAAGGAAATGCACCTATTAGGCGTAAAACAAACTGTGATGTTGAGTGGCGATAAAGATTCGATTGTTCAAAAAACGGCAAAAGATATTGGCTTGGATAAAGCTTACGGAAATCTGTTGCCTGAGGATAAAGTTAAGCACATTGAAGCGTTAAAGGCAGATCCGGCAAACATCATTGCTTTTGTTGGCGATGGTATCAACGATGCTCCGGCTTTAGCATTGAGCGATGTCGGCATTGCAATGGGAGGCATGGGAAGCGACGCGGCAATAGAAGTTGCCGATGTGGTAATTCAAACCGATCAACCATCGAAAATAGGTACAGCCATTCGTATTGCAAAAGCGACGAAAGCCATTGTTATACAAAACATCACTATGGCACTTTTTGTAAAAGCTGTTGTTATGATATTAGGTGCTTTTGGCATTGCATCCATGTGGATGGCGGTGTTTGCCGATGTTGGCGTGGCTTTATTAGCTATTCTGAATGCTGTTAGAATTTTAAAGAAGAAGTTTTAGTTAATAAAACATCTCGCAAAGGCTCAAAGAACGCAAAGATAAAACACAAAATCTTTTGCGTTCTTGCTGTTTCTACGAGAAAAATCAAGCTTGTTTTTTCAAAGTAGAATTCGGATTGAGAACTACCAATAGTAAAGCATTTACAGATAATTTGCAACAGGTAAATAATCTATTATTTGTTGTTAATACAAAGCTATTGATTTTTTTATCAGCTTTTTAGGCTTATCTTTGTGGGCTTTTTTAGAAATAATTTCGACATCATGCTTTCTAACATTCATACTAAACCGATAGAAGAACTCTATTCTACGCCTATAATACAACAAACCGCTTTTTGGTCGGTCGTTAAAAACAATCTAGGAGTCGACAGTCTTGCTCTTAATTTCAAGTCAAGTCCCTCGTCTTTGTTTCATTCCGCGAATCAGGATACGAAGATACAATCGGATATGTTGGTTTTGCTGCAAGCCATCGATCGCAATCATTGCATGGCTTACGTACCTTATGGTCCCGAATTGGAACCCGACGATGATTTTCAAGGGCTTTTCCTTGAAGAATTATCCGAGTCGCTTCGTTCCTTTTTACCCAAAAACTGTCTTTTTATTCGTTACGATCTTTGTTGGGAATCGTATTGGGCAAAGGACAAAGATTATTTTGATTCCAATGGTATCTGGCAAGGCGAACCCGATCCTTCGGTTCAGGAGTTTCGTTTCAATTTCAATACAGAGAATTGGAATTTCCGGAAAGCATATTCTAATATTTTACCGTCGAATACGATATATTTAGATTTGCGACCCGAAAGCGAGAATCTTTTGCGCAGCATGAAAGCAAAAACACGTTATAACGTCGGTTTGGCAGCGCGTAGGGGAGTTAGTATTACATCGATGGGCATGGACGGTATCGATATTTGGTACGAGCTTTATAAAGAAACGGCTTCGCGCAATCGTATTTTGCTTAACGATATTAAATACTTTGAAGCTGTGTTATCGGCTAAAGCCGACAATAGTCATTCGCCTGCCGATGTCCGTTTGCTTGTGGCATATTATGAGAACAGACCTTTGGCAGCTATGTTTTTGGTTATTTCAGGCGATCGCGGTTCTTATCTCTACGGAGCTTCTTCGTCGGAAAACCGTCATTTGATGCCTACTTACGCACTACAATGGGAAGCCATGCAGCAATCGAAAGCTGCCGGATGTACGCACTACGATATGTTTGGTGTTGCACCGCAGCCAGATCCCAATCATCCTTTATACGGACTTTATAAGTTCAAAGTTGGTTTTGGTGGAGATATTTATCACAGTCTTGGTTGTTGGGATTATCCCATTGATGAGGAGAAGTATTCCTTATTCCGAGCATCTGAGCTTAACAGCAAGGGCTATCATTTGAACTAAAGAAAATTCGGATTTTTCTAATAATAACTTACTTTTTAAATTAGACTTCTTTAGAGGAGTTACACAATAATGGAGGCAAATGATGTGAGTTATGGACAGAATAAAGCTATGCTGTACAATCCAAACTCCTTTATTCATTCTTCTGTTGTGTAAATTCAGCTTCTTAGTTATTAACTACAGAAGCGAATGTACGTTTAATGCCTTTCTTGTAGCTTACGGCGGGATAGCCGAAAATAACAAAAACCCCTTCGCGGCTTGTGTATTTGATTCCGTATTTCTCTCTTAATTGTTTTGCTTTCTTTCCGTTCTGAATCAACGGGTGTATAGCGCCAAGCATACAAGTACCCAGCCCTAAAGATTCGGCGGCATACATAGCGGTAGTTGCGGCAACGATAGGATCAGCAGGATCGGCATAAGGCGAAGCATAAAAATAGATAGCTAAAGGAGCGTCGTAAGTAACTACATTTATGTCCTTTTCCATTTCGCTTGTGTAAATAGCTATTGCGGGTTTAACAAATTTCCGGAAAACTTCATCGTTTGTCTTTCCCCAAAAAGGACGCATCAGAGCCAGAAACCAGTCGGAAACCATCCATTTCATGCTTAGAAGATAACGACAAAAATCCTCGACAAACTTTCGGTTTTTCTCTTTATTGTCGAAGACTAATAGGTTGACGTCAGAAGGTGGAAGCCCCATCGGAGAGGTAACAGCAGCAGCTAATATCTTCTCTATAATTTGGGGCGGTATGGCTTTGTTCTTAAATTCTCTGACACTTCTGCGGCGTTGACATAAAGCCAAAAAATCTTCGTAACGCGAAGTGCTTTCCATCGATGGTAATTCAAACAAATCATCGGGCGAGGTAGTTCTTCCGTATATTTCGATGGCTCCTTCGGGACAGATAGCCATGCAATGTCCGCAAGCGATGCAGCCAAATATAGGATTGGGATTAATAGCCGCTTTATGGTTTTGAAGTATTAAACTATAATCCTTACAAACCTGTACGCACTTTCCACAACCGCTGCATAAAGCAGTATCGATTCGTATTTCGGCGGCTTCTGTGGTGCGTGATGTTGGTATTGCCATAGCTGTAAGACTATATGTTTTGTTCTTTGGTTTTATTGTAGCTCTATTATTGTTTCTTCGATAGTTGTCTGGTTTTCGGCAGTTACTTCTTTAGTTTGTACTGAATAGAGAATCCAGCCTGAACCATGAATGCTAGAGGCGCTTCTTGTTTCGTTCGATAAAGGAGGCATTTTATCCCATGCAGGAGCAGTGCCGCCTAATGTCTCTGCTAATTGACAGATGTAATCGTAGGAAACTTTTGTAAGTTGTTTTGAATCCACCATTTGATAGGTTCTCATTATATAACTATTATTGTCGGCATCTATATCATCTAGCCATAAAGTTATATCAGTGTTAAGTGGTTCTCCACCATATATATTTGCGATCGGTGAACTGTAGTTATATTCTTCGCCTAATTTATATAAAAGTCCGTGAAAGTAATAAAACTGCATTATCTCGTTGATGGCAGAGTTTTCTATCGCTTCTTTTGTACTGAATAAAGTCTCTGTTTGTCCTATAATTTTATCAAAATTAGGAATGTCCTTCATTTTATCCTTCAATTCAACTTTAAGTAAAGCAAGTCCCTTAGATATATAATCGCGTATCTCTTCCCAGTTGATAACTTCCTGAAATACTCCTAATCCATCGGTCTTAATGCTAATGGTCATATCCTCAGTAATGGAATTAAGCATTTTCATAATTTCATTATCAGAGTCAATTTTGTAGTCGTGATAAAACCAATTGATGGTATATGAGTTTTCCGTTGAGTCGGCTATTGTAATGTCAACATTATATGTATAAATTTCTCTTGAGATAGTATCAGTTTCCTTAAGTTGTATTTTTTCGTGACTTATCAAATAGCTTTGTTTTTCATTTTTGTCCCAATATCCGACAACTTGAACAGTAGAGTCGTTCATATTTATTTGTCCGTAGATATGTAATAACGAAAAACAAAACAATGCAGTAAATAAGGCTTTCTTCATATTGATATTTATATTATAATCAATCTAATAAATACAGTTACAATGTTAAATAAATATTTTAGCAAATCAATCAAGATTTATTAAAACTTATCGACAAAAAATGGTGAAAATTCGAGTAGAAATAGGACAGACAGTTCTATAAATTATACATTTTCGTTGGCACATTGGCGAATTTGCTCGCGCTTATACGTGAATATGCCTGTTTTGTTTGTTTTTGCGGCATTTATCATGGCTTGAGCCAGCACTTCTGTCGATAGTGGCGCTAATGAGCGGAAAATTCCGAGCTTGTTTAAGAAAGTGAGAACTTTTACTCCAGAAATTTCATTAGGTCTATCGCTGTTTTTTCGTATCAGAGCCGGTGGATTAAAAATGCTCAGACTCGGAAAATGCAGAGCTTTCACCGCTTCTTCGAGCTGTCCTTTCATTTTCGAATAAAAAACGGGCGAAGTCGCTGAAGCATAGTCCGAAGACACCAGAATGTAATTACTAACATTATTAGCTTTAGCCGTTTTTGCAAAATTGTATTGATAATCGTAATCAATTTTCCATTGCGCTTCTTTGCTTCCTGCCGCTTTGAGAGTAGTGCCAAGGCAGGAAAACAACACATCGCCCTTCAGCAAATACTTCCATTCCTCTTCTTTGTCGAAGTTGATAACATGAATATGCAATTTCTCATGCTGCAAATCCATATCGCGTCTCACAAAAACATCCACTCGCTGAAAGAATTTGTCTTTCAACAATAAATTCAACAGATCTTTTCCTGTAGCTCCCGTAGCTCCAATTATTAATGCATGCATATTGTTTTTATTTCAGATTATACAAAAATATAATTTTTTTAGGAGAATAA
>DAIOHI010000221.1:836-4936 GCA_036744815.1 Paludibacteraceae bacterium | reverse complement strand
AGAATAAGATAGCGCAGACATAAATTGCCGAGGCTATGCCGCGCATTGTGCGCCACTTATAACCCGAAGAGTTTTCGTAAGTTTTTTGTTTCATGTTTGTAAAGTTTAAATTAAAATGACAGATAATTGTTTTATTTAGTAGAGACGTTGTGTAGAGCATCTCTACGATAATTTGTTTATCAAATTTATCAAAGCGAATAACTAGTAATAAGCGCGTATCTTCGACCCTAACACACAAAGAAACTGCTTGTCGTTTTCAAGATTTCACTTATTGTTTTTCAACTGTTTGCGCAAAGCGGTGTTTTCTCGTATCAGCCGAATGGCATAAATCGTATAAAAAATGAGTATGATAAGTAGTAAAATGATTGTAGCCAACATCCAAATGTTATTTGTCTCTTTGCTATTTTTCCCATCACCTCCGGTTTTATCTTCTTTGGGCAGTTTTACCTTACTGTAGTCGGAACTGAGGTAGGAACTTGTTTCCTGCCATTTTAGCGATGGATATGAAAACCGATTCACAGCTTCGCTCGTTTTCCAGGGGGCAGGGTTTTGACCGTTATTAAGAAGATTTACGATTGATATGTCCTTCATTTCTTCGGCAGTTTTAGCGCTAACGTCCATCACTCCTCCATAGTCGTTGTCTCCTATTGCGTTTACACCTTCTGTTTGTAAATAGTAACAATTGCCGGGCTTTGCTCCCGAACTATATTGGGACGAGAGTAAACTCCCGATTAACACTCCGATATTTCCGTCTTGATCGGTAGAAGTCAAGGACAACGGAACGGCATAGCTGTTACTTATACTGCCATAACATATCCCTACCAAGCCTCCTGTGTTTGCGTTTCCTGTAACCGACGCTACCGCATAACTATTGTTAATCTTTCCTTCGTTAATTCCAACCAAACCACCGACATTACCATACTCGCTGACTACGACTCCCCGAGCAAAGCATTCTTTTATGACACCGGAGGAGGATCCGACTAAAACACCGGAGTAACCACTTCCTGTAGCTGATACATGGCAATCGGCATAACAATTGCTGATAGTGGCGGAGTTGCTTCCGACCAAGCCTCCTATTTGATTGGAGTCTCCCATAATTACGCTCTCTACAACAGCGCAGTTTTCAATATTCGCGCTATTGATTCCTACGAGAGCTCCCACAAGCCGATAGCCTGTTATGCGAAATGACTTTAGAGTTAAGCTGTCGATAAAGGCATTGCGCGCAGTATAACCAAATAATCCGACGCATTCTTTATCGGCTTTTTCTATTGTAAGATTGCTGATTGTTTTTCCACCACCATTAAAAGTTCCGGAAAAATAGTGCTTCCTGTATTCGTTTGCAGTAGCACTTTTCCATCCGCCTATGGGAATGAAGTTTGTTATTTCGGTCATGTCAATATCTGCTATCACCCGCCAGTATTTGCCATTGGTGGCATCGCAAGTTAGGGTATTGTCTTCCAATACCAGATCGGATAGGGCTTTAAGCTCGCCAGCATTACTAATTAAATAAGGGTCACTTTGGCTCCCTGTTCCATTCCATTGTGCAAAGAGTATTGTTCCACCATAAGATAGGAAAAACAATATGATAATAATTTTTTCTACTGTTCTCATTCGATTGATTGTTTATGTTAATTATCCCGTTTTTTTATATTTTGTAGATTTTCTGACTGTTGTTATATCACCTTCGGTATATCGAGTGCTATACAACCCATATACCGCTCGGTATATAAGCAGTATACCGTCCACTATACAGGCTGTATACTGCACAGTATATCGATGGTCTACAGATTCTATTTTACGATCAGCAATTTGGAGTATTCAATAATTCGTGCTTCGTTGAGATGGACGCTTCCTTGCGAATACTTGGTAACTACCTGCAAGCGGTATTCGCCCTTGGGTAGTGCGGGCACGCGTGCCAACACTTTTTTAGGATCGTTTTGCGTCAGACGACGGGTAACGGGCGTTGCCGTGCCGGCTTCGTTTACGAAAAACACTCCTATACCTGCTTGACCTTCGGGAGCAATTTTCAATTTTTCGCCTTCTATCAGGATGTCGTCGCCCACGGTTATGCTGCCATCGGTGGCTCCGGTGAGGGTGTCGGTCACCATGCCGATGTAGGCACCGCTCTCCTTCACGCCCAATACTTCTAAGCCTACAAATTCTAAGGCTGTACGCATTTCGTTGGTGAGGGTGGCGTCGAGGGTGATTTTATGCGTCACGGGGTCATATTTGGCATTGGTGCCAATCCATGCACCCGACACACGGGGCGATAGTCGGACATTGCCCGTTTGTACGCTGTTTCCTTCTTGCAGCATGCGACGCTCGATGCGGTCGCGGCGGTTGAGGATGTTGACCAAGGTGTCGTACTTTATTTCCGAACCTTCTTCAATAAACGTTTGCGCAATGTCTTCGTTGCGCTTTGTAGTTCCTACGGTGGATACTTCGGCTGTGTAGTCGTTGTCCACATTTTGAGTCAATAAGTTTAATCGTAACCAAACTTTCCAGAAAAAATTAAATGTAGCCATAATTAGTTAAGTTTAAGTTAAAGGCAGCTTCCTGAATCTTCCCACCAAAAGAAAGACTTTTGGATGGCTGGGCTTTAGATGTCACTATTTTATTTTGTACATAAGGCAAATGTAAGGGCTTAACAACTGACTTCTCTTGTCAATTCGCGTAAAACAGATGTCTAAATTGACAAAACAGGAAGAATTTTCAATATTGAGTATTACTCTCTATTCAATTCTCAATTCTCAATTTCCATTTTCACTTTCCTCCTATATGCCGAGGGTGTCTCACCCGTCCTTCGTTTAAATTCTTTGCTCATCATGGCGTTATCGGCAAAGCCCGAGCGCTCGGCTATTTCTTGCAATGTGCATTGCGAGCAAGTGTCGAGCAGCCTTTGAGCATGATCGATACGCATACTATTGATCCATGTATTGAAGTTTCTGTCGAAATGCATGTTAATATATTGCGATAACTGCCGTTTCGGAATTTTCAGGTGAAGAGCAATGTCTTCCAGCACTACTCCTTGTTTGAGGTATAATTCTTCTTTCTCCATCGTTATCAGCAATTGTGTTTGCAGTTGCTCTTGTACCTGTACACAGTCAGATGTTACTTCATTGTCGGTACTTGCGTCGTTTTGTGCATCTCTCATCGCCGGCATCACGTGAAGCAAAGTGTATTGGTAATTGATGTAGCTGACAGAAAAACTAAAGTAAAAGATCGTAACGATATTGGTTAGAATAAAGTCCTGCACTTTTCCAGGATAGAAACAGAATAGAGCGACAGCAATACCGATGCTTAAAGACTGGTAAAACAAGGTGGCACCAAATTGAAGCTGCCAGCCCGATATATCGGAGAAGTAATTATCAAGTTTGTTTCTATATACTTGTCGTTCTCGGATAAAAATGCGGGTGTATAATACGAGTTGTACTATATATGTCAACCCAAAGGCTATACGTAGTATCAAAGCCGGATTATTTATATTAGCAACTATTTCTTTGTAAGAATAGACTTGAACATCGGGCTTAAACTGAACAACTATAATGTAGCTTAAGATAAATATTAAGGTCGGACAGAGATGTTTCAATACATTTGTTGTGCTGGGATAATTTGAATGAAAAAGCGTCAGGACTAGAAAGGTGAAAAAACAAGCTTGTAAGGCAGCTGTGATTAAGCCGACGAGTGTAAAGAAGTCCACCATATCGTTTTCCATCCCGAAAAAGACAGTTGCCGCATTGCCCATTCCGGTTATTATGGTGGCAATAGCCAGAAGTGATTTCCCTCGATGGTAATTGTGCGATTTTAAACTTGCAGATGTCTTTATCACAAGAAGTAAAATTCCTATGGAAAAAGAGATAACAACATTGAGTATGTAAGCGATGTGGATAAATTTTTCTAGCATGTCTGTTAAGTTTAGTTAATGATATATATGGATATTTAGCTTCTTACATTGATTCTTCGAATAATCTATCCGTTTCCTCTCTTTCCATCTTTATAATGCGTTCGACAGACTCGATGGATATCTGTTCGAGAAAAAGTTTGTGTCCCAAAGCATCAATCAACTTCTCGAATTTGCGGATATAAATCGGACTCTTCCC
>DAIOHI010000221.1:0-826 GCA_036744815.1 Paludibacteraceae bacterium | reverse complement strand
AAGCGATGTGGATAAATTTTTCTAGCATGTCTGTTAAGATTAGGTGATATAATATATTATTAGGTTTCTCTATGTTATTTCTTTCTAATACTTCTCAGTCTCCTTTCTTCTCATCTTTATAATACGTTCGATCGACGTGTCCGATATCTGTTCGAGAAAAAGCTTGTGTCCTAAAGCGTCAATCAATTTCTCGAATTTGCGGATATAAATCGGACTCTTCCCGATCTCAGCATTGATGCTGTCGTCAAGTTCCGGCTTTTGGCTGCTGTATTCGATTTTATATCTTTTCTCTTTACTGACCGTGATATAAACCCAATGACCGGCATCGTTGTTTGTTTTTGATTTGGAGTTTATCATTTCACAAGCAAAAGTAAGACAATAGCCCTTTTGACCTTTGTCAAAACAGAAAAAAAACTTGTCAAAACAGGAAAAAGTCCTGTTTTAAATGAAAAACAGAGGAAAGTGGAAGTAATAGCGGTAAGCTGCAAGCAATGGGCACACTAATCCCATTATCATTGATAGAGCTTCTGTTTTTTAGTTTGATACTTGTTTTCTATAGGTTATTTTATAAAAGAAATGTCTCGTCCTACGATAGTATTACACAAAACAAGAAAACCTCATTGGTCTTGCTATATGAATTCCCTGAACAGATGTATAAAACGAGAATACATAAAAAAACCAAAGCGAAACAAGGTAAATCTTGTTTCGCTTTGATAGATCATTTTCTTTTCTCCAAAAAGCTTTAACGTTTATATAAAACTAGCTTGGTTTTATTTCACGATGTTCGGTTTTTCAAGTCCGTAACCTTTTCGTTTGTCTTCAGCTT
>DAIOHI010000220.1:0-4941 GCA_036744815.1 Paludibacteraceae bacterium | reverse complement strand
AACGATACCCGAAGGTAAATGTAAAGTAAGATATTACATCGTTATTTTTTGAGTGCTTTGTCTTTACTCCATCAAATAAAAGGTATTTATATTTATTGATTTGCTCCAAATAGTTTATTTTTGCAGGAAACAGAACAAATCAAAAAAATGGATGCATTTGACATTGTCACGATTCATTATATAGTAATATTTGCGACATCCTATGTTATTATAATATTGGCGCTAATGTTGCTTTCCATGCATATTTTGCCGGACGAAAAATTGAATAGTTTTCGTTTTGCAAGAAAATACTTATCTCTTTCTTATTTTGTATTAGGACTCTCGGGTTTTATCAGCTTTTTTTCTCAACAGGATGGCGATTTATTTGCTTGTTGTGTGCTCGTTATAGCATCTTATCAAGCATTGCTTTTTACATATACCATATTGGCTTTAATACAGCCTCACTATATCAAGCGAAAAACAATATCCATTCAGTTGGGGATTATCTCTACGGTAGGTGCTTTTCTTTTCTTTGCTTTATTTTTTCTTCAGCCCCGTTTATATACGATAGTTTTTTATACTGTTGTGGTACTGTATTCTATACAAATGATTTATTATACTTATATATTCCGGCGCAGTTATAATCTCTGTCTGCATTCTTTGGAAGAATATTATCAAGATGATGAACGTGTTCGTCTAAGATGGGTTAGTTTTTCCTTTTACGCCGCTTTAGCTATTGGGATTTTTGCTCTGTTGGTTTTGTTTCTTAATCTATATTTTTACATTTTATTTTCAATCTTATATGCATCTTATTATGCCTATATGGTTTGTCGTTTCTATAATTATCAGATAGATTTCAAATATGCTATTCCGGTTATTAATCAAAAACGAGTAGCTTCAACAGAGGAAAATAAGGATATTACATTTTACGATTCTCAAGATGATTTGAAGAAAAAATGCGAAGAGTTCAAATGTACTTTGGATAAGTGGGTTGAGAAAAGAGAGTTTACTCAAAAGGATATCAGCGTTGAAGATATTGCCGAATCTTTGGGCGTTAATCATACTTTTTTTCAATATTATTTCCGAACACACATGACGACAGATTTCCGGACTTGGCGCTCGGATTTACGCATTCGAGAAGCGCAACGATTATTTCGGGAGCATCCGGAACTTTCGATGGAGAAAATACGCGAATCTGTCGGCTTCAATCATCGTGCAAATTTTCATCAACAATTCCAAAAAATAACGGGAATGACTCCAACCGAATACAAGCGGCAACAGTCAAAATAGCACTAAACACTACCTTTTCCAGTCCCTTTTGTTATTTTTCGCAATATTCCTCAAAAATAACAAGCAATAAAAATCTTCTTTATCTAAACTTAGATATATTTGTCATGCGTAGAGACAGCTAATTTTAGTTTTAATTAAAACCATTAAAGATCGTAATGAAATATGTCTGTTTGTTAGCTGCTTTATAAATTGGTATAATGCTGTCTCTACGTATAGCAGCTAAAAGGAAGGTTATTTCTTCTATTCGGAAAAAGCACTACATTTGTCCTAAATGTATTTTTTATAAAAACCTGATTAGCTATGAAAAATGAAGAGAAACGCCTTACGATACGCGAATGGGCTATTGACGACCGCCCGCGCGAAAAAATGCTGCGCAAAGGAATCGCAAGTCTTTCGGATGCCGAGTTACTTGCCATTCTTATCGCTTCGGGGAATAAAAACGAATCCGCCGTTGAGCTGGCAAGACGCATTTTACACGAATCCAACGACAATTTGAATGAATTGGCAAAACTATCCATCAACGATTTATGCAAAAAGTTTAAAGGTATTGGCGAGGCAAAAGCCATTACCATTGCCGCAGCTTTGGAATTAGGCAAAAGACGGAGAATGCATTTAGTTCCGGAGCGTAAAAAAGTACGTTCGAGTAGCGATTTACACGAGCTTTTCGAACCTTATCTGATTGATTTGCCGCACGAAGAATTTTGGACAGTTCTGCTGGATAATTCGCTTCGCGTGATAGAAATGAAGAAACTTACGCAAGGCGGTACAAATCAAACGATAGTAGATGTGATGATGCTTTTGAAATTTGCTATCGAAAAATCGGCAGCAGCTCTTGCCGTGGCACACAACCATCCATCAGGACAAAACAACCCGAGCAAAGAAGACCAGAACATTACTCGAAAAATAAAAACTTCCTGCGATGCCGTGGGTATCAACTTTATCGATCATGTCATTGTTACTCAAGGTGCCTACTTCAGTTTTGCTGATGAAGGATTGATTTAATAGATATATTCGACTTTATAATTTTTTAAGGACAGATGTTTTCGAAGCTGTTCCAATAAAAACTCAACTGTTTCTTCCAAATTTTCTTTCCCGCTGTATCCATTAATAATAACAAGCAAATGCTTTGTTTCGAGCGATATCTTTGTTCGTTCATGATCGCTTGTGGGAGTACCAATTCCTCCGATTTCATCGCGATAAAGAGGAAGATTTTCTACATTAAGAACACCTCGTCCGATAGCTTCGAAGTGATCTTCGCTTCTTCCTACGCCCAATTCTAAATTGCCTTGAATCAGGTCGGCATCGAATCCTCCGATGGAAAATCCACTTCGGATGGAAACAATATTGATAATATCCACCAATGCATTTACACGATAGACAGGTATTTCCCTTACAATACGACGGCATAAGGCTTCCGCCGAAGGACGATAACGATTCGGATCCTTCCCCAAATCCTTGTACATTTTCCGAGTGGCGGCTATTGCCGTGCCTTTGTTGATGTCTTCAATTTTGTAGTTTTCGGCAATTCGGCGGCATTCTACTTCCATCTCATTCCACAATTCAGCGGAAGTTTCTCTATTGCTTACTTCGCACAAAAGCGTAGCCAAAGTAAGTTTCGGACAATGTTGTTTAATGTTTTCGGAGATTGTTATATTCATTTATTTCACATTTTTCATTATTATTCCGCTTAATATTCGTCCCGACTTTATGCCTAATCGGCGAGCGGAGAAAAAACGTTCATGTTCGGTAAAGGTACAAATATCAGCTAATTGAATATTTTTATTTAGAATTCCTGCATTTTCAAGCTGTATTCGGTTGGCTTTCCATAGGTCGAGGAAAAAGCTATTGCCCGATTTTATCGCTATTTTATCCGAATCAAAGCCCGATTTGGTAAATGCTTCCAGCACTTCCGAGCCAACTTCGTAAACCGAAGCCGAAATGGACGGACCGATTATCACTTCAATATTTTGAGCTTGACAGTTAAATTCATCTTGCATCCTCGCAATTGTTTTTTCTGCAATTCGAGCACAAGTTCCGCGCCATCCGGCATGAGCCACAGCGGCTATTTCGTTGATGGAATCGAAGAAAATAAGCGGAACGCAATCAGCGGTTGTAACCCCGATACAAATGTCGCGTTGATTTGTGATTAAAGCATCTACGCTATTTAAATGTTTTTCTTTCTCCGCGTCCGACATCTTCATGAACGCCTCGTTGATAATTCTAATATCCGTTCCGTGTGTTTGGTAGGGGAATATTAATTGACAGCTATTGATTTTTAATTCTTCACATAAATTATCCCGATTTATTTCCCAGTTCTTCAAATCATCTCCCGAATAAGGACTTAAATTAAAAGACGCGTAGTTTCCCTCGCTGACTCCATTTTCGCGAGTCGTAGAGAAGCAAAGGCAGTTTTTATCGTCGTTTTGTAGTTTGTAATAGAGCATTTTTGTATGAAAAGATGAAGAGACAAAGTTAAAGAAAATAGAGCTATATATTGAAAAACAGCTATTTTTTTATAGATTTGTATTTTTTAATCCACAACTGCAACGATGACACTTCAATCCTTCTTTCGTCAATACTGGAAAAGTATCTTGATAAGCCTTTCCATTGTTTACTTGTCTCTGGCACCTCCTTCGGAATTCAAAAATGTTCCCGAAGTGATTGCTTTTGTCGGCTCCGATAAAATTGTTCATTTCCTGATGTATTTTGCGTTAACTATTGTTGCTGTTTACGACTTTAAAAAAAGTCGTAATGTGTTAAATATCTTTGTTCAATGCGCTATTTTTCCTTTTTTATTGGGAGGAACGATGGAAGTTTTGCAGCATTTTTTCACTGTCCATCGTTCGGGCGATTGGCTCGATTTGCTTGCTAACACAGTTGGGATTGCTACGGCATATTTATTGATGAAGTTTATTAAACGAAAGAAATAAAACAAATGACTTAACCTTGAAAACACTATGAAACAATGTCTTGCTCCGAACTTAAATATCAGATAGGGCTTACGCTAATAAAAGGAATTGGAAACGTATTGGCAAAAAACTTGGTCGCCTACGTCGGAAGTGCGGAAGGCATTTTTCGGGAGAAACGGCAAACACTATCCAAAATACCAGGAATAGGCGAAGTGCTTTCACGCGAAATCGTCAATCAAGAAGTTCTTATACGCGCAGAGGAAGAGCTTGCTTTTATCGATAAAAACGGAATAAAATGCTTCTACTTCGCTGACAAAGAATATCCTTTCCGTTTGAAAGAATGTCCCGATTCGCCTATTATGTTATTCACAAAAGGAAAAGCCAAGTTGAATGATGGGAAATTTGTGGCTGTCGTCGGTACTCGCAACGCTACTGAAGCAGGTAAAGAAAATTGTAGAAATCTGCTTTCGTCTTTATCAGCTTTGCAACCTCAAACAACGATTGTAAGCGGATTGGCTTATGGAATTGACATTTGCGCTCATAAAGCTTCTTTAGAATTTGGACTTCCGGGAATCGCTGTATTGGGGCATGGACTCGATCGGATTTATCCTTCGATGCATCGTTCTGTATCCGAGAAAATGCAGATGGACGGCTTATTGGTTACCGAATACTTAAGTAAAACTAATCCTGACAGGCAAAATTTTGTACAACGCAACCGTATTATTGCCGGACTTTGCGATGCCTTGGTCGTGGTGGAATCGGG